>JAAFJC010000008.1 GCA_013297925.1 Comamonadaceae bacterium | reverse complement strand
GTGTAGAAGCTTCGATCAGGCGCGGCCCCGTCACAGGGCCTTCCACCAACAACACAAACTCATTGCCGCTGAGCCTGCAAGGCAAATCAATTTCTCGGCTCACGCTCCGCAAATGGCTTGCTGTGAGGAGCAGCGCGGCATTGGCCACCTGAGCGCCAAACTCTTTGACCAAATGATCATGATTGAGCAGGCGCACATGCAGCAATCCCAGCTTATGCTTATAGCGGCGCGAGCGCAGCAAGCTGCTATGGAGCTTACTCAAAAAGCGCCGCTCATCAGACAGACCCGTGAGCGCATCTTGCTGTAGCAGCGCTTGCTCGCGCACACGCATGTCGCGCTGACTGGCTGATCGCAGCATCAAGGCATACATCAGCAGAGGCACCTCAATCGCCGAGCCGATGGTGATGGCGTATTGAGACAAAAAGCCCGTGCTCAAAACACCAAAATTGCGCAGCACAGGAAAGATGGCAGAGATCACCACCGGGCTAAAACCCAAAGCAATCCACTTGGCATTGCGATCACCTGCCGAAGCACTTTGCCAAAGCAAGATATACAAAAACACCATGCACACCAGCATCGTCGTGTTCGCAATGCGAAAACCCAGCAAGCTCGGGAGAATCGTCTCATACACAGCTATCAAGCCCATGAAGCCACCCAAAGCGAGCAAAACGCGATCCAGCCACGGTGCAAACTGAGCAGGCTTTGTGAGCGCGCGCACCAGCCAAAGCGCAATCGCCACCGCCACATAAGGCAGCACAAAGCTGGCCACGCCATTCCAGTGCGTAAAGTGCGGTGTCAGGTATTGCGTGCCCAGCCCCAAGAAGCCCAGCTGCGCAAAGCCCAGCACGCCGACGTAGAGCGCATAGCGAAAATAATTCGGATACCTCAGCGCCAAGCCATAAGCCACGCAGACGATCATCATGGCAAACATCATCCCGAAATACACGCCCAGAATGAGATTCTCCAATTGGCGCGAGGCCAAAATTGACTCATCGGTGGCAATCATGATCTGCGCCGAATAAGGCACACGCTCATGCGCGATGCGCAGCAGATACACCACAGGCCGGCCTGTTTCATCACTCAGCGCAAAGAGGGGATAGCGATCTTTCAATGTCCACTTCGCATGCGGCAGCGAATCGCCTCCGGCCTGCTCTACCCAGCTGCCATCGGCGCGCTGGTAATACAGGCTGGCCAAATCCGTGGTGGGCAAACCCACCTGCAGCCGCCAGTGCCCACCTGCATAGAGGTTGTTTGCAGAAAACTGCAGCCACATCGCCTTGCCATGCAATTCATAGGCTTCATCGTCCCTGCGCACACCAACGGAGGCCGCAGCTGGCTGTTGGTCAAACATTTCTCGCGCTTGCTGCAAGCTAGCTTGGCCGCTGTCATCTACCCACACGCGTGCATGCCCCGCCAAGCTGATCTTGTCTATTGCAGAGCTGAGCCCCATCGTCGCAAGCGGCATAGCCAGCGCTGCGCCCGCCCAGCAGAGCAAAGCCCAAATGCACCAGCACCTAAAATATTTCATAGCTCATTGTTACTGAGAGATACGCTACAAACAAGACTGCTTTAGGGGCTAAATTATCCCCGAACACGCAAGGCAGCATCTGCCGGCGCAACTACAATCCCAACACGCCGCCATAGTTCAATGGATAGAACGAGTGCCTCCTAAGCGCTAGATACAGGTTCGATTCCTGTTGGTGGTACCAACCACGATACAGCAATGATCAAATTATTTGTAGGGCTTGGCAACCCGGGCGCGGAATACGAAGCGACGCGGCATAACGCGGGGTTTTGGTTTGTCGATGAGCTCGCTCGCCAGTGGAAGGCAAGCCTGACGATGGAAAAGGCTTATCACGGGCTGGTGGCGCGCACGTCGCAAGGCGGGAATACCGTGTGGCTGCTTCAGCCGCAGACCTTCATGAATCTTTCGGGCAAATCGGTGGCGGCGCTGGCGCGGTTTTACAAAATCCAGCCTGAGGAAATCCTCGTGGCTTATGACGAGCTGGACATCGTGCCCGGGGAAGCCAAGCTCAAGCTGGGCGGCAGCTCAACGCACAATGGCCTGCGCGACATCACGGCGCAAATAGGCGCGAATTATTGGCGGCTGCGCATTGGCATTGGGCATCCGGGGGTGAAGTCTGAAGTGCTGTCTTGGGTGCTCAAGAAACCGATGGCTGAGCAGCGCAGCTTGATTGACGAGACGATTGCACGCAGCCTCAAAGCGGCGCCGCATTTCTTGAGCGGTGATATGGAGAAAGCCACGCAGATCGTGCACACCGCGAAAGCCCCGCGCCCAAAGCCGCCACGTCAAGAACCACCTAAAGAGTAAATACTACGCTATCAAAAGATGAGCAGTCCGCGCAATAAATACCCCGGCGAACTGCTCAAAATGCCTTAAAAATACCTAGAAAACCGGAGAAACATCTTGGATATTGTTTACCCCATCGCAGCCACTTTGCTCGCTTACCTGATTGGCTCGCTCAGCTTCGCCGTACTCGTGAGCAAAGCCTTTGGCCTGAGTGATCCGCGCACCTATGGCAGCAAAAACCCCGGTGCTACCAACGTATTGCGCTCGGGCTCTAAGCCTGCCGCCATCATCACGCTGATCCTCGATGCGCTCAAAGGCTATGTGCCGGTGATCTTGGTGCAGATCTTTGGCAAAGAATTCGGCTTAGGCGATGGCACGCTGGCTCTCGTGGCGCTCGCGGCTTTCCTAGGCCATGTGTGGCCGATCTTCTTCAAATTCAAAGGCGGCAAAGGTGTGGCCACGGCAGCTGGCGTGATCTTCGGGATTGATTGGCTGCTTGGCCTCGGCGTGCTCGCCACGTTTGCCATCCTGCTGTTTTTCTTCCGCTGGGTCTCATTCGCATCGATGGCGGCAGCAGCCTTCGCGCCGTTTTTCTATTTGCTAGGTGATCGCGGCCCTTGGTACAGCTCCAAAGCGGTCATGGCTTCCATCTTTATCATGGCGCTGATCTTGGCTGTCCGCCACCGAGAGAATATCAACCGGCTATTGAATGGAAAAGAGCCGAGATTGGGCGAGAAAAAGTAGAGAAAACAGCTGGTTTCCGGCATGGAATATGCGGAAGCAGCTATGAAATCAATAGCGTCTCTCAAGTATCATCGTATCGCTGTTGCGGTTCATCGTGAAGCGGCTGAGGAAAGAATTGCCGAGCAGCGCGAACGGCATATTCGGCCCGACGACGGCTTCCACGTCGTAGATTTCCACCTCACCGATACGCACAGAATTGAGCACCACGCGCCAGCCTTGCGCCACGCCGTTGGCTGTGTTCATCCTCACAGGAATGCCTTTTTGGACATCAATACCTAAGCGCTGCGCATCGTTGATGCCTAGCGCCACGGCCGTCGCACCCGTGTCCACCATGAACTGAATCGCGCGGCCATTGACGCTGCCATTGGCCATGAAATGCCCGCCCGAGCTCACGGGCAGAGTGATTTTGTTGCCACCGCCCGCTCCCGCGCCACCGCCTAAGCTCACCGGCGCATCGCCCACGCGCAGATTCGCACGCTTGCCGCCAATCTCCAGCACCGCTTGATCGCCTGATGCGCTTATCAGCTTCACGCCCGCATGCGTCTCGCCGGCTGCGAGCAGCTTGGGCGCTGCGCCATCAATCACCAGCAGGCCTTTGCTGCCCATCACACCGGATAAAGCAACTTTCTGGGCGGTAGCCGGCATGAATACTGCGCAAAGCGCTATCGAAATCAGAGCATTTTTCATAACTGGACCAAATGGAAGGACGCAAACGAAACTTTTCGTGGGATTCTGATGCATTGTGAAGCCTTTTGTGCGGTAGAGGGTTCAGAGCAAACGCGAACGCAGGTTAAAATGCTGGGTTACCAATGAATTTCGTTTCTGGCTCGCCCGGAGGCAGATTAGATAAACCCGCGCGGGTGGCGAAATTGGTAGACGCACCAGGTTTAGGTCCTGACGGTGGCAACACTGTGGGGGTTCGAGTCCCCCCCCGCGCACCAGAATTTTTGTTTTTATAAAGAGATTGATCATGGCCGTCGCCGTTGAAACCCTTGAAAAATTAGAGCGCAAGATCACCTTGTCGCTGCCTGTGGCCACCATCCAGACCGAAGTTGAGGCGCGCCTGCGCAAGCTCTCGCGCCAGGTGAAGATCGATGGCTTCCGCCCCGGCAAAGTGCCCATGAGCATCGTGAGCCAGCGCTATGGCTACAGCGTGCATTACGAAGTGATCAACGACAAAGTTGGCGAAGCTTTTCAAACTGCCGCGAACGATGCCAAGCTGCGCGTGGCTGGCATGCCCAAGATTTCTGAATCTGAAGCCAAGGCAGATGATGGCCAGATGAATTTTGATGCAGTGTTTGAGGTGTACCCCGAAGTCAAAATCGGCGATCTTTCTTCGGCTGAAGTCGAGAAAACCACGGCTGATGTGAGCGATGCCGCGATTGACCGCACGGTTGAGATCCTGCGCAAACAGCGCCGCACCTTCGCCCAGCGCTCCGCGACTGACGGCGCAGCAGAAGGCGATCGCGTCACAGTTGATTTCGTCGGCAAGATCGATGGCGAGCCATTTGAAGGCGGCAAAGCGGAAGATTTCGCCTTCATGGTCGGCGAAGGCCAGATGCTCAAAGAGTTTGACGAAGCGGTGCGCGGCATGAAGCTCGGCGAAAGCAAAACCTTCCCGCTCGCCTTCCCTGCCGATTACCACGGCGCAGATGTCGCCGGCAAAACGGCTGATTTCCTCGTCACCGTGAAAAAGCTCGAAGCCCAGCATTTGCCCGAAGTGAACGAAGCTTTTGCGAAATCGCTCGGCATTGCCGACAGCTCGATTGCTGGCCTGCGTGCAGACATCAAGAAAAATCTTGAGCGCGAAGTGAAATTCCGCCTGATCGCCAAAAACAAAGGCGCTGTGATGGACGCACTCATTGCCAAGGCTGAGCTCGATCTGCCCCAGAGCATCGTGCAATCTGAATTGGATCGCATGGGCGAGGCTGCTCGCGCTGATTTGAAGCAACGCGGCATCAAAGACGCAGACAAAGCCCCGATTCCTGAAGACATCTTCCGCCCTCAAGCCGAGCGCCGCGTGCGCCTGGGCCTCGTGGTAGCAGAGTTGGTGAAAGCCAATGATCTGGGCGCTAAGCCTGATCAGATCAAGGCTCACATCGAAGAGATGGCAGCTTCGTACGAGAAGCCAGCCGATGTGATCCGCTGGTACCAGAGCGACCGCCAGCGTTTGGCTGAAGTCGAAGCCGTGATCATTGAAAACAATGTGACGGATTTTGTGCTCTCTAAAGCTAAAGTGACCAACAAGGCTGTCGAGTTTGACGAGCTCATGGGTCAGCAGTAACCCGGTATAAAAACCGCGAAAATGGGGCTTGCATCTTTGGATGTGAGCCCCATTTGCTTTTTCAGGTTAATTTATTGCGTCATTTTGCGCTACAGTAAGCATAGCAAGGAGCTCTAGTTCATGAATCCATATTTCAATCCCCTGTCAGCTCAAGACCCGATCAGTGCATCCGCCCAGCGCCGCCTAGATCGTTTCGCAGAATCCACCTTCGAGCCCGCCCAAGCCCTTGGCATGGTGCCCATGGTGATCGAGCAATCTGGCCGTGGCGAGCGCGCCTACGATATTTATTCCCGTCTGCTCAAAGAGCGCATCATTTTCTTGGTCGGCCCAGTAGAAGATTACATGGCCAATTTGGTTGTCGCGCAGATGCTCTTTTTGGAGAGCGAAAACCCCGATAAAGATGTGTTTCTCTACATCAATTCGCCCGGCGGCTCCGTCAGCGCTGGCTTGGCGATTTACGACACGATGAATTTCATCAAGCCGGATATCTCCACCCTGTGCACCGGCATGGCCGCCAGCATGGGCTCTTTCTTGCTCATGGCCGGTGCCAAAGGCAAGCGCATCGCCCTGCCAAACGCCAGCATCATGATGCACCAGCCCTCGGGCGGAGCACGCGGCATGGCCAGCGATATTGAGATTTCCGCCCGCGAGATTCTCAAAACCCGCGAGCTTTTGAACAAGATTTACGCCGATCAAACTGGCCAACCCGTTGAGAAAATAGCCCGCGATGTCGAGCGCGATTATTGGCTCTCTGCGCAAGAAGCCAAGGAATACGGTTTGGTCGATCAAGTGATCGCCAAGCGCCCAGCTTAAGGTTCAAGCTAAACCCTAGCTATCAAAAAGGTAACCGTGCTCGAAACAGGATTTGCAAGCGGTATCATTGAGGGCAACCCATCCCGGCCACTTTTGGACAACTCTCATGGCAGACCGTAAAGGCAACTCCGCTGGCGAGAAAACGCTTTACTGCTCTTTTTGCGGCAAAAGCCAGCACGAAGTCAAGAAACTCATCGCAGGCCCATCGGTCTTCATCTGCGATGAGTGCATTGATTTGTGCAACGACATCATCCGCGATGAAGTCTTGCCCGAGCTGGAAAAAGCTGCCAAAAACGATCTGCCCACGCCGCTTGAGATCAAGCAGCACCTCGATACCTATGTGATCGGCCAAGTCACGGCCAAGCGCGCGATGGCAGTGGCCGTGTACAACCACTACAAGCGCCTGCGCCACAAAGAAAAAGCCAAGAAAGACGATGTTGAGCTCACCAAGACGAATATCTTGCTGATCGGCCCCACCGGCTCTGGCAAAACTTATCTCGCTCAAACCCTCGCCCGCATGCTGAATGTGCCCTTCGTGATGGCCGATGCCACCACGCTCACCGAAGCCGGCTACGTGGGCGAAGACGTTGAAAACATCATCTCCAAGCTGCTGCAAGCATGTAACTACGACGTTGAAAAAGCACAGCAAGGCATTGTGTATATCGACGAGATCGACAAAATCTCTCGCAAGTCTGATAACCCATCGATCACTCGCGACGTGAGCGGCGAAGGCGTGCAGCAAGCCCTGCTCAAGCTCGTCGAAGGCACGATGGCTGGCGTGCCGCCACAAGGCGGGCGCAAGCATCCGAATCAAGATTTCTTACAGGTCGATACGACCAATATCCTCTTCATCTGCGGCGGTGCATTCCAAGGCTTAGAAAAAGTCGTGGAAGCGCGGCAAGAAGCGGGCGGCATTGGCTTTGGTGCATCAGTCAAGAGCAAAAAGCAGCGCAGCTTGACGGAGACCTTTAAAGAGATCGAGCCGGAAGACTTGATCAAATTTGGCCTGATCCCGGAGCTGATCGGCCGCTTGCCTGTGATCGCCACGCTCGATGAGTTGAGCGAAGAAGCTCTCATGCAAATTTTGACGGAGCCCAAAAACGCCGTTATCAAGCAATACGCCAAGCTGCTGGCCATGGAGGGCGCAGAGCTCGAAGTGCGCCCGAATGCCTTGCGCGCCATCGCCCGCAAAGCTCAAGTGCGCAAGACCGGCGCGCGCGGCCTGCGCTCGATCCTTGAAGCCGCGCTGATCGACACCATGTTTGAATTGCCCGAAGCGAGCAATGTGGCCAAAGTCGTGGTGGATGAATCCACCATTGATGAAGGCAAGCCGCCTTTGCTCGTTTATCGGGATGAAGCTAAAAAAGCCTGATCCGCCCAGAAAGTGCATTGCCGCACCGGGCAAAGATTGATTTTTGTGAAGTGAGAAGCCATGTCTGGTGCCACCCCCCTGCCCTCTGATCCGCTCGATCTGCCGCTGCTGCCGCTGCGCGATGTGGTCGTCTTCCCGCACATGGTGATTCCGCTCTTCGTCGGTCGCACCAAGAGCATCAAAGCGCTAGAAACCGCGATGGAAGCAGATCGCCGCATCATGCTGGTGGCGCAAAAAGCTGCTGCCAAAGATGAGCCCGTCGTAGAAGATATGTTTGGCGTCGGCTGCGTCTCCACCATTTTGCAAATGCTCAAGCTGCCTGACGGCACTGTGAAAGTGCTCGTCGAAGGCCAGCAGCGCGCTACGGTGAACCAAATCACCGAAGGCGAAGCGCATTTCCATGCCAACATCACGCCGCACAACGGCACGCCGCCCACGGCCGATAGCCTCACAGCGATTGAAGCTGTGCGCCGAGCCGTCGTTGGCCAGTTTGATCAATACGTCAAGCTCAACAAAAAAATCCCGCCTGAGATCCTCACGTCAATTTCTAGCATTGACGATGCCGGCCGCTTGGCTGACACGATTGCTGCGCACACGCCCCTCAAGCTCGAAAACAAGCAAACCGTGCTGGAGCTGATGGATGTGAAGCTGCGGCTAGAGAATGTGTTTGAGCAGCTCGAGCGCGAGGTAGAAATCCTCAATGTGGATAAGAAAATCCGCAGCCGTGTGAAGCGCCAGATGGAGAAGAATCAGCGCGATTTTTATTTGAATGAGCAAGTCAAGGCCATTCAAAAAGAGCTGGGTGAAGGCGAAGAAGGCGCGGATATCGAAGAGATCGAGAAAAAGATCAAAGCCGCGAAGATGCCGCAAGAAGCGCGCAAGAAGGCCGATGCAGAGTTGAAGAAACTCAAGCTCATGTCGCCCATGTCAGCCGAGGCAACTGTGGTGCGCAATTACATCGACGTGCTCGTTGGCCTGCCTTGGAGCAAAAAGACGAAGATCAAGCACGATCTAGGCAATGCAGAAGGCGTGCTCAATGCGGATCACTTTGGCTTGGATAAAGTCAAAGATCGTATTCTTGAATATCTCGCTGTGCAGCAGCGCGTAGATAAAGTGAAAGCGCCGATTCTCTGCTTGGTTGGCCCGCCTGGCGTGGGCAAAACGTCTCTTGGCCAATCGATTGCCAAAGCCACAGGCCGAAAGTATGTGCGCATGGCCTTGGGCGGCATGCGTGATGAGGCGGAGATTCGCGGCCATCGCCGCACCTATATCGGTGCGTTGCCCGGCAAAGTGCTGCAAAGCCTCACCAAAGCTGGCGCGCGCAATCCCCTCTTTCTGCTCGATGAGATCGATAAGATGGGGCAGGATATGCGCGGCGATCCATCCAGCGCCTTGCTGGAGGTGCTTGATCCTGAGCAGAATCACACGTTCAGCGATCATTACGTCGATGTCGATTTCGATCTGAGCGATGTGATGTTTGTCGCCACCTCGAATTCGATGAACATTCCGCCGGCGCTTCTAGATCGCATGGAAGTGATTCGCCTCTCTGGCTACACCGAAGACGAAAAAACCAGCATCGCGCTGCGCTATCTGCTGCCCAAGCAATTGACCAACAACGGCGTGAAGCCCGAAGAGCTGGATGTGACGGAATCTGCAGTGCGCGATATCGTGCGCTACTACACGCGCGAAGCTGGCGTGCGCTCGCTCGAGCGCGAGCTCTCCAAAATTTGCCGCAAAGTGGTCAAAGGCATTTTGCTTAAAAAATACGTTGGCCAAGTCAAAGTCACCTCAGAGAATTTGAATGATTTTGTCGGCGTGCGCAAATTCAGCTTTGGCCGCGCCGAGCAGAGCAGCCAAGTGGGCCAAGTGGTGGGCCTCGCGTGGACGGAAGTAGGCGGCGATTTGCTCACGATCGAGGCCGCGCTCATGCCCGGCAAAGGCGTGATCACGCGCACCGGCTCGCTTGGCGATGTGATGAAAGAATCGGTGGAAGCCGCGCGCACTGTGGTGCGCTCGCGCTCGCGCCGCCTTGGCATCAAAGATGAGATGTTTGAGAAGAAAGACGTTCACATCCACGTGCCCGATGGCGCCACGCCGAAAGACGGCCCCAGCGCCGGCATTGCGATGACCACCGCCCTCGTCTCCACCCTCACCGGCATCCCCGTGAAAGCCTCGGTGGCCATGACGGGCGAGATTACATTGCGCGGCGAAGTCACGGCCATTGGCGGCTTGAAAGAAAAGCTGCTTGCGGCTTTGCGCGGCGATATCAAAACCGTGCTGATCCCCGAAGAAAACGTGAAAGACCTGGCTGACATTCCCGAGAATGTGAAAAACGGCATGGAGATCATTCCTGTGAAATGGATTGATCAAGTGCTGCAAGCCGCGCTTGAGCGCATGCCTGTGCCCTTGACGGAAGAAGAAATTGCTTCGATGGATGTGGTGGCAGCTGCTGCAAATGCATCGAGCGCCGAAAGCACAACGAAAAAAGCGAAGGTCACAAAGCACTGAAACGAAAACGCCAAATTTTGCTGCTATAATTTGGCTCTCTCGCGGGAATAGCTCAGTTGGTAGAGCGCAACCTTGCCAAGGTTGAGGTCGAGAGTTCGAGACTCTTTTCCCGCTCCAATTCTTTAAAAAGGGAAGCCTAGCTTCCCTTTTTAGTTTGTCAGTTTCGTGGCGCGATAGCAAAGCGGTTATGCCCCGGATTGCAAATCCGGTTAGCCCAGTTCGACTCTGGGTCGCGCCTCCAAAAATTCAACGCCTCGTCACACGACGGGGCGTTTTTCCTTGAGTTTTGGCCGACAATCCAAGCTCAGCCTCGATGGTGAAATAGGTAGACACAGCGGACTTAAAATCCGCCGCTTCGTTCATAGCGGGCGTACCGGTTCGATTCCGGTTCGAGGCACCAACTTCTCTTTTGATGACCACTTTAACGCTCCCGAACCGGTCCGCCCTAGGGCGGTATTGACGAAGCGCACAAGTGCGCTGGGTTCGATTCTGATCAGAACATCTAAGATACACAATCCAGCGCCAAAGTACTAAACTATCTCCATGGCATCTTCCTACGAACCCCCCTACGAAATCCATGTGCATGGCGAAGTGCCTCTGCGCGTGGATGTAACCTACGCTCAGCTACAAGATGCGCTCAAGCCGCTATGGTCTTATGCCGGTGCATCTTCATTGGCCAAGGGCGCGATCAGCAGCTATGAAGAAGAGCCGGGCATTCGTTTGGATGACAAAACCCATGTGCTCAGCATGTGCTGGACGGTGGCCGCTGATGAAGCCTTTCGCTCCAGCTTGGAAGAGATGTGCATGAACCTCAATGAGCTCTCCAGCGCAGGCGCAGCCATTGAGATCAGCATTTACGACACCGAATACGATGATGAAGACGAGGATGAGGGCAAAGAATCGCGTGACGATTTCCTCATGCTCTTCGTTGGCCCCACGCCGGGCGACATCATGCAGGTGCAGCGCGATATGCTGATTGAAGATGTGACAGCCGTGATGGAGCGCCATTTTGAGAAACAAGAAATGGGCGATGTCGTCGCGGAGATTGACAAAATGTTCAGCAAGCGCTTTGACGCAATGGTCAATTCCCTCACCATCCCCCGCAGCGTGCGTGGTGGCCCTGGTGCTGCGGGCGGCCTAGGCGGCCATGGCGGCGGCGGGCGCAAGCCTCGGCATTTGCACTGAGCCTATAAAAGCCAGCTGTGCTTAGCGCACAAGTATTTCAGTGAGAAAATCAGGGCATGACTCACTTGAATCGATTTCCTCAGTTACTTTGCGGCATAGCGCTGGCTTTATTCTTACCTATCACTGGCGCATTTGCGCAAGAGGCGAATGTATTGGGCCTGCCTGCCGTTCCTCAACCGAAACCAGGTGCAGCAGCTGCAAGTGCTCCTAAACCCGCTCCTGGCATTTCCCCAAACTCATCCGCGAATCGTGATGTATTGGCCGGCGAGATGGGCTTGCAGCACAGCGCGCTCGGCGGCCTCGGCCGCTTGGTGATCACCACCCGCGCCACCTTCACCACTGCTGGCGCAAAAAGCAGCGCTCTGGATGCGGCTAAATCCGTGCAACGCGATTTGGCAAAAGCCTGCGGCAAGCAATGCAAGCCCGAAAAAATGGCAGCGCCCAAAATCCTGCCCAGCGGCCAGCTCGAATTTGATCTCTCCTTTCGCCCGCTTTATCAGCATCTGAATCAAGCGCAATTTCTGGCGGCGCTGCAAAGTAAGCCACTCAATCTCACGCCTGAGCAACTTACCGCCCCAGCTGCTGCCGCGCCGGAAATCACCGGCTCGGCTTCTGCAAGTGCTACAGCGTCCAAATGAGCTGATTCAGCACATCAAGAAGTTCCATCTACACACGTCAAGAAACCATGCCCAGCAACCAATATGAAACCTTCATGCGTCATGTGTTTGAGCATGGTGTCGCTAAAACTGACCGCACGGGCACGGGCACGCGCTCTGTGTTTGGGCATCAAATGCGCTTCAATCTCGCGGAGGGCTTCCCGCTGGTGACGACGAAGAAGGTGCATCTGAAATCCATCATCTTGGAGCTGCTGTGGTTCCTCCGAGGCGATGGCAACGCCAATTGGCTCAAAGAGCGTGGCGTGACGATTTGGGATGAGTGGGCGAATAAGGAGACGGGCGATCTCGGCCCGGTGTATGGCGTGCAGTGGCGCAGCTGGCCGAAGCCGGATGGCGGGCATATTGATCAGATTGCGCAGGTGGTGGATCAGCTCAAAACCAATCCGGATTCGCGCCGCATTATCGTGAGCGCTTGGAATGTGGCGGATTTGCCGAAGATGGCGCTGATGCCCTGCCATGCTTTCTTCCAGTTTTATGTGGCCGATGGAAAACTCTCCTGCCAGCTCTACCAACGCAGCGCAGACATCTTCCTAGGCGTACCTTTCAACATCGCCAGCTACGCCTTGCTCACTCAGATGCTCGCGCAACAATGCAATCTGGAGGTGGGCGATTTTGTGTGGACGGGCGGTGACTGTCACATTTACAGCAATCATCACGAGCAAGTGCAATCTCAGCTCGCACGTGAGCCCTTCCCCTACCCGCAGCTCGTGATTAAGCGCAAACCTGACACTATCTTTGATTACGAGTACGAAGATTTTGAAGTGGTGAATTATCAGCACCATGCGGCGATCAAAGCGCCGGTGGCGGTTTGAGTTCGCCATGCAAATCAACCTCATCTGGGCGCAGGCCAAAGGCAATGTGATCGGCTTGAATGGCAAGATGCCATGGCATTTGCCGGAAGACCTTGCGCATTTCAAGCGCACGACGCTGGGGCATCCGGTGATCATGGGTCGCAAGACCTGGGATTCCCTGCCTGTGAAATTTCGGCCGCTACCAGGGCGGATGAATCTGGTGATCTCCTCAAACACTCAAACCCGTGAAAATTTAAAGAAAAATGGCGCTTTGCCGGCACAGAATCTGCGCGAGGCGCTATTGATTTGTGAGCAATCAGGCAGCAGCGAGGTATGGGTGATCGGTGGTGCGCAGATTTATGAGCAGGCGCTGCCGCTGGCACATCAACTGGTGATCACCGAGGTTGATGCGGAGTTTGCAGGGGACACGTTTGCACCGGCTCTGGATGCTGCTTGGCGCGAAGCAGGCCGCGAAAAACTCGTTGCAGCAAACGGTTTTAAGCTTGATTTTGTGACGTATCTGCGCGCCTGAGATACCTCATATCACTATTAATAAAATAGCACCTCCCGCATATTCTATGCCGGCGAAAGACCCAAATGACTCTAAAAATTGCCACATGGAATGTTAACTCCCTCACCATTCGTAGCCAACAGGTGCTCGATTGGCTAGCCGCTCAACCCGAAGGCGAGAAGATTGATGCTCTGGGCTTGCAAGAACTCAAGATGACTGATGAGAAGTTTCCGTTTGCGGACTTTGAAGCGGCAGGATACAGCGCGCAGGTGTTTGGCCAAAAGACGTATAACGGCGTGGCATGGCTCACGCGCAAAGATTCAGTGAGCGCCGTCATTGACGTGCAGAAAAACATCCCCGGCTTCGCAGATGAGCAAAGCCGTATCATCGCAGCCACGCTGCAAACTGAGCTTGGCAGCGTACGCGTGGTGAATGGCTATTTTGTGAATGGCCAAGCGCCGGGTACGGATAAATTTGAATACAAAATGAGTTGGCTGCGCGGCTTGCGAGATTGGCTGCGCGAGGAGCTGGCAGTGCATCCTCAGCTCGTGCTGGTGGGCGATTTCAACATCACCTTTGACGATCGCGACACGCATGACCCAGAAGGCCTGCGCGAGACGATTCACCACACCGAGGCTGAGCGCGATCAGTTCAAGCATTTGCTCGCGCTGGGCCTCACCGATGCTTTCCGAATGTTCGAACAAGCCCCAAAGCTCTACAGCTGGTGGGATTACCGTGATATGGCGTTGCGCCGTAACAAAGGCTTGCGGATTGACTACACGCTGGTAAGCGATGCTTTAAAGCCCAAGGTGCAAAGCTGCATGATTGACAAAGCGCCCCGAAAGAACGAGCGGCCCTCAGACCACACACCGGTGGTCTGTTCGTTAGGCTGACTATTGAAACGTGATCACGCGGTCTTTGATTTTGAGGCGCTTGACGTTGAAGCTTCGGTTGGCGAAGTTGCCAGAGTCACCCAGCAAAAGCAAAACACCTTTTGAAGCCAAGCCGCAAATCGCTGGGTCTCCCGCGCCCAAGCCAGTTGCAGTTGCGCAGCTCACGGCCGCGCTGCGATCACGTAACAAACCACCGTCTGCAGAAACGCCATCAACGATACAGGCATTTGGAAAGCCTGCAATCCCAAGCGGCCCATTGGCATCAATATGGTTTGCCATGCCAAAAGTGGGGGTAGCTCCTCTAACGATGCCCCATTGGTTGGTGGACGGCGTGGCGCTGTAACGCGTGTAGCCGTCAGGCTGCACCACGCCAGCTACAGCATTGGGCTGCCAGACGACGATTTTCCTGCGATCACGCATTTGGCCAATTTGGAGCGAGGCGGGTACTTCGTCTTTCACGCAATCTAAATCAACGACGAAGTTCATATAAAACAGTTGCGTGCCGCTTGTATTAACGATGGACCTCGCATCAAGCTCAACGCTTGCTAAATCAGAGACTTTCAAACCATCAAAACCATCGAACTGAACAATCGCCTTGTTGCCACTTCCACCGCCGACAAAGGTGCCCACCGCAGTTGCAGTCGTGCAGGGCGTACTGATATTCATCACGGTGCTCGCGCCATCCACCGTTATCGACAGATTGGCACAGTTGGCTTGTGGCATCGCTGCAAGGCCTGAAGAGCCAATCACAAGACTACCTGTACCAGGCGCGAGACCAAAAGAACCTCCGCCCCCCCCCCCCGAGCCGCAGCCTGCGAGCAAGGCAGCAAAGCTGATCAGCAAAGCGGTAAAAAATCTAATCATCATCAGCTCCAGACAGTTCTGGGAAGAGTATGTCGGTAAACCCGAAATTGCGGAAGTCTTTGACCCGCATCGGATACAAGATTCCGTGCAAATGATCACACTCATGCTGCACAACTCTTGCATGAAAGCCCTCAACCGTGCGATCTATCGGCTGGCCCAGTTCATCAAAGCCTTGATAGCGAATGCGCTTAAAGCGCGGCACGCTGCCGCGCAGGCCGGGCACACTGAGGCAGCCTTCCCAGCCGTCTTCCAACTCTTGCGGATCAGCTTGATAATGCAAATCAAATGCTATTGAATTCATAGCTGCTTGCACAGTATTCATGCCGGCGAGTGGCTGCTTTCCCCCTAAAAATGGCGTGATGACTGGATTGATGAGCACCGTGCGCGGCACGGGTGGGGCATCTGGGTAGCGTGGGTTAACCAATCCGCTGCCGAAAATCACGAGCTGAAGATCCACGCCAATTTGCGGGGCAGCGAGCCCGGCGCCGTTTGCTGCGGCCATGGTGTCTTGCATGTCTTGCAGCAAAGCGTGCAGCTCAGGCGTGTTGAACTCACCCACTGCCCTAGCCACGCTGAGCAAGCGCGGATCGCCCATTTTGAGAATCGCGCGGATGGCCATGCTCAATTCTTATGAGGGCACGCCTTGATTGCGCATCCAATCGGCCGTTTGGAAAAAGCTCTCGCGAAGGCGAGCACGCAAGTCTTCAGGCACAGCCGTCTCGCCCATCGCACGATCCATGCAAGCGAGCCATTCGTCGCGCTCTTGAATGCCGATGGGCACATGCATATGCCGCATTCGCAGGCGTGGATGGCCGAATTTCTCAGTGTAATACTGCGGGCCGCCGAGCCAACCGCAGAGAAACCAAAAAGTGCGTTCGCGGGCTTGATCCAGCGAGGCGCCGTGCACTTGGCGCAGCCGCGCAAATGCTGGCTCCAAATCCATCAGATCGTAAAACCGCTCCACCAGAGCTTTCACACGCTCCTCGCCTCCGATCCATTCATAAGGCGTTGAAAAAGCTGGTTTTTCTTGAATTTGCATACCGCTTAGCCGTCAACCCTATTTGCGTTTGGTGCCCAAGCCCAACGCTTCACGGTTTTTCGTCAAACGATCCTTTTTGCGCTGGTCCATCTTGTCCATGGCTTTTTTCTTGGTGTAGCCCGAAGCATCCGCCCAAGCCCACCACACCACAGCCAAAACAAAGGGCGCTGCAAACCAATACCAATCTTTCACCCAATCCCATTGCCCCACAGGGCCGATCTCCAAATACTTGAGCAACAATAAAATGACGCCCGCGCCAAGAAAATACATACTCGCTCCTTCTGCTGCATCAGCAACATTGACTAAAATTTAAGCAATTTTGACAGGATTCGCACCTTTTTCGTGCGTTTATAGGGGTTTAAGCCCCACCTGCAACCAACTGTCAACCCGTTTGTCTAAAATCGCGTTAACACCAGTGTATTGCAATAAAGGCTTGAAACCAAGCTTCGCAATCTGAAGGAAGACAATGAAAATCCGTTTGATCACACTCCTATCCGCCGCCACCTTGCTCGCCGCTGTGCAAACGCCTGCATTTGCCGACCAAGCCTTGGCCACCTCCAAGAACTGCATGGCTTGCCACGCTGCTGACAAAAAGATGGTCGGCCCAAGCTACAAAGACGTCGCCGCCAAATACGCCTCTGACAAAGATGCCGTGAAGATGCTGGCTGAAAAAATCCAAAAAGGCAGCACCCCAGGCAAAGGCAACTGGGGCCCCGTGCCCATGCCCGCAAACCCACAGGTGAGCGAAGCTGAAGCGACGAGGTTGGCTGCTTGGGTGATGACGGTCAAGTAATAGCCATTTACTTAGGAAAACTACAAGTCTCGTAGGTATTTTCCGGTCGTTAATTTGATGTCGTAGGCTGACCAGCTGGCCGAGGGCTCAGACACTTTGCGTGCAATTGCAAACGTGTGTACATTCCCAACGCCTGACTGAGTGCGCAGGGCGGCTTTATCGTGCGGTAAAAAGGGTACTATGGCGCATTGACCAATGACCCCAGATTCAATGATCTCGAAGCCAGTACCTTCATTGAGCAATGCAGGCCACGCATGTTCGGACATGCGCCAAAAATCCCAAGGTTCCGCATGCAATGGCCATGCACTGGGCAATACCGCAGCAAAAAGGCCTCCAGATTTCAGTACCAGATTCGCCTCCAACACAAACTTCCAAGGCACGAGCATATGCTCCATAACATCTGCTGAGAACACGACATCAGCGCTTTGATGTGGCAGTAGTTGAGACAAATGGTGTGCGTCACCAACGACATCCACATTGCCTCCGCCGTGAAAGTCGACGGCGGTATAGTCCCAAGTCTTCGGCAGCCACTGACGGATACATTCTGAGCTCTCTCCGCGACCACCTACTTCCACAAATCTGCCGCCACCCATGACGTCTAGGTGTGCTTTCAGCGCAGACATATTGCTATCAGGGCCTGGGTTAACCGGCAATAGCGGCAACTCAACCTTGACCCCGTCATCAAATCGCGCCACAAAAGAAAAATCAGCAAATCGGTCGCTGTCAGCGACTGACATGTACTGCCAATCAACAAAGTCTGTGAGCAGGCCATACAACTGATGCCCCACATCGCTGTGTCGCGGGCCGAACTGCTCCATGAGGGCCGGCGAGCGCATGCGTGAAGCCGAGGTTCGCTCCGGCACCAAACCCTGCCCGTCGTGGTGCACTTCGCCACCCGTGATCCAGCGCAGACCAGTCACGCCAACAGGTGCTTTAAGTTCGATCCCAACCAGTGACGCACCTCGGCGGTGAACCTCAAAGTCAAAGTGGAAGTAATTACGAAACAGCAAAGCTGCTTGCACGGCGAACCATGTTGATTGATCGTATTCACGGGCCTGCTGGTACACCCTGTAGTGAGGTTGGGTGTCCAGTTCGTGTGCCGTAAAACTTGTTATCTTTGGATAGCCTAAGCCAGCTCCCTCAAAAAGCACATACACCCAATCCGATGTGGACTGCGGCGGCCTGAATCGCAAGCGCACGTCAAGCGTATTGACATGATCGGACTTGCCTACAACTTTGGCTTCACATAAACCTATTTCTTCGCCACGATCAACGCAACACCCATTAGAGTCAAAAACCGCAAAGCCGCGCTGAAATCGGGTGGCGTAGCCGCAAACCTCGATGACGCATCGAACTTGCTCAGGCATCGACAGCGCCACACGAAACTCCATCGCTTGGCCAGCCTTGAAATGCACCAGATATGCCAGGCCGAATCTCTGGCCCAGCGCTTGGGGAGCGAGATCGCTTTGAGAGTCGGCTGCTGGCAGCTTACAGTTAACGCGGACAATGCCATCACCTGAACTGGTACACCAAGATTGAACTGGCTCTCCTGATTTGGCTTCTTGTAATCGCCCGAATTGACGGTTAATAAAGGTCATAATTTGCTTTGAAGCCAGTTGAATACATCTCGATTCATACTTCAATGATTACTGTAAAACCGTTGCCTACCTTGTCATCTGGGTCTTCAGCGTATGCAACTTTGAAGCCAAACGCGCCGCACATTTCCACGAACGAGTGAACCGTCCATCGGGAATGGTGTTCATCTGACTCGAATGCTGCTTCGGCTTGACGCGCTTTCATCTCTTCAAGAGTTGTCAAGGGCTTGTCTCGGTCGCTCTCAAGTGCGTCTCTCAGCGGCACGATCAAAAACACGTACTTGCGCGAAACGCGGCACCACTCACGCAATGCGGCAATGGGGTTGTAGAAATGCTCAATCACGTGCGACGCCACCACAAAGTCGTACGACTTGTCTTCAAACGGAAGGTCGTCCCCACTGGCTACAACATCCACAGTCGCAACCGCACCGCAAAGCTCTCGTTGGGCGTCGCGATAGATCTGGCCACGCGGATCATCTGCGCCAAACTTATCAACGTTGATCGTGTTCAGGCCAAAAGCGTTGTGTGCCGCCTCACCGACTTCAATCCCCTTGAGATGATCTAGATATTGATGAGCGATCTTGCTCTCAGGAAAAAACTTGGATTTCATTGCTAGCAACCTGTTGAATCAGAGCGGGACCACATCATTGATTGGAAAGTACCACCCGCCTTGCCCGTGCTGCACGGGGGCAGGCATGTCAGGGCGCACGCCAATGCCGCTGAAATGGCCGATGGCGGCTAAGCGAGGGCGGCCAGGGTCAATCGCTTTGGTGCCTCGATGCGCAAGATTAGGGTGCCAGATCAGTACGTCACCCGGCTCTGGCAAATAGGTGACGGGCTTTAGCCCTTGTTCAGCAAACTTTTTCTCATACAGCTGCGTCAGTATTTTTTCGCTGTCGTAAGGCCAGGAAGGGGCTTCTGCATCAAGGCCTGCTTGCCGGATGGCGTCCCGCACCTTTTGCTGCGACAGAGCCGGCCAGTTGTGAGTGCCGGGCACATACTGAAACGGCCCCGAGTCTGGATGAGTCTTTTCAAGCGCAATCCAGACCGCGGCATATGAAAAAAGTACGTTCGGCGGGTTGAGATAAATGTCGGCGTGCCAGTCGCGCTGACTGGAGTACCAGCTCAGCAAATTCAGGTGCAGCCCAGCAGGCTGGCCGAGCAGTTCTTCTAGGGCATTAGCCAACGCTGGATGGCACAGCAGATCACGAACCTCTGACGAGTGGGCATACGGGTTGGCCACAACGGCCCATTGGGGGTTCACAGCGCGCGCAGAAATGTAGGCGGCTACCTCACTTTGCGTAAACAAAGACGGCAAAATTGCGACCCCATCCTCAGCCCATTGGCGGCTGATGTTGGATGCTGGCGTACCCACTTGATGCTGAGGCTGCTCGTCTTCGCACAAGTCAAACAAATCAGACGGAGCACTGGCTTGACAGGTCGGTGATGTTATTGAGTCCATCCGAGGGCTTTCAAATGAAATGTGCAACGCTTGGGCTTGAGCGACGCAGTAGGTCGCTGAGAATCGGGCGCAATACGTCCGAATCAAAAAAACCGCTCAACTCGTCAACAAAAGGGTATTGAACAGGATTTTTGGTCAGCAGCTCTTTTTTGATGAAGGGAAAGCCCAATTCGATAAGCCCCTTCCAAAAGTGCTGAGCAGGGTTTTGATGCTGATCAGACAGCAACGCCGCAAGGTACGGCATGGCTTTTTCCGCCACATGGCTGGTCATCGCAGTGGCTAGTGCAGAATTCTGATACACCAGCGACTTGATGGCCAAGCGGTGCTGGAGTGTCTGCTGAAACGCATCAAAAGCCAACGACCTAATGCTACTTGACGCGGCCCAAACACCTACCTTAAAACCATTAGCGTGGAAGTATTTCGCCATAGCCACTTCATAATTTTTAATTGCTTCGTCTTTGCTGGCAGCAACCGCATGCCGACATAGGAAAAACTCATCTAGATGCGCCCCTGCCAAGACGGAAGGGGCGACTCTCCAAAAATAGCTTTGCACATGCCATGTGTGTTGGAACGATTCAGTGACACCACACAGGTCGTAGTCCAGTGCGTCAAACTCCGCTAAGAAGTTGCCAGGCACCACTGGCCCTACGATGGAGTCGTTGACAAACAGCACCTGCGAAGCTGTTTTGAACAAACCGCCCCAGCGCAGCCACGCATGCGCCCACGAGCCAAAGTCATACCCTACATTCCTGCGCACCAGAAACGCATGGCACAAACCTGCCAAACTTATAGGCCGGTGCTGGACGCACTCATCAGGCAGCGCCAGCGCCAGCACCACGTAGTAGCCTTGTTCGCGCAGGTATTTCAAAAGCCATTTTTGACACTCGTTAACCTGATCATCGGTGGAATAAGCAGCAACGATGGCTACTTTCTTACTGCCTACGTGGGGCGTGTAAACATCCGACATCAAGATCGACTTTTGCAGGTACTGCGCATTGCTATTAACCGGGAAAGCGCAGCGACGCTTGGCCAAAAGAGTGCCTGATGTACCCTTGATCACCACTTCGTGTGTGCCGCCGTCGTACCAATGCAAGTGCAAAGGAATGCTGAACCCGCCGTAATGACCACCCTGTGCAGGGTTGTCAACCTCCAGGCTATTGAGCGGGGCTGCTCGGAAGCGGTTGGCATGGCCTGTTGCAGCAGGCTTACCGTCAATTTCAACAATAAACGAACCACATGCGTCCGCCTGCGAAACGGTGGAGACGCCCAGCAACCTTCCACCCTTGACAGATTCGATCTTCAGCACAGCGCCGCCCCTTCTTGACGTCGGCTCTCGCTGTTCATCGCATCGCGGTCTGTCGGTTCAATTGCTTTCACAAGGCTAACCTTTTCATCTAAGTACGTACCATCGCTTCAATTTGCAGAGCTATGCGTTGCCCGCTCAGCAAGGGCGATTGCTGAAAACGCCCCCGCATGGCGAGTCTGCTGGCATGCAACTCAGATTTGCATTGTAGGAGCGCCAAAGTTAGCCTAGTCAAATCGGTTGAGTTTTTTGCAATCCATTGACCTATGCCCATTGCTGTTAACACCGACGCGGCTTGGCGTGACCCCATCGTCGCCCCAACACAGGTTACCACCGGTACGCCCATCCACAGCGCGTCCAGCAGGCTTAAGCCTCCGCTGGCGGGGCAAGTGTCTAGCACCACGTCCACGGTGGCCAGCCAGTGCCAGTAGCCCTCGCGCGTGTCCCAGGGAGCAAAACTCAACCTGTCAGTTGTCACGCCGCGTGCCGCCAGCATGGCCACAATGTTGGCGCGTTGCGCCTCATCGCCGCATACCTTGCCAATAAAGCAGACCCTTAGCGTGGGCTCGCCCGCCATCACTTGGGTCAATGTGCTTAAAAACTGTGGCCCCAGGCGCAAGCTGCGCCCCACCACGCCCACCGTGACATGGCCGCGCGTCAGGCAAGGCGCAGCCGTCACTGCCGGAGCCGACGAAGGTGGCGTCCAGCACCACTGTCCGCCTGCCAGGCGCACGACCTGCTCTGAAAAATGCGCCTCTGCACCCGGCGGCACAGACACATCGTCGGCCAGCAGCACATCAAACACCCCGCCTGATGACGCAAGGCAACCCAGCCAGCCCACCTGCACCGGCGCGATGCGGCGAAGCAATTGCTCAATGACTGCATACTGGCCGGCAAAGGGCTGCAAGCCGCCGGTATCAACCACCACGTCGATCTGATTCGCCTGGCAGGTGGCAGCCAGGTTTGCAGCGTTCAAGGCGTGCCGCTTGACGTGGCCGGGCAAACCTGGCCAAGCCTGGTCTGCAAACACATGCACCTCCACCGCGCTGGTGTCGTGCGCGGCAATTACTGCACTTAGCAGCTGATGGTGGTGCGGCTGGCTGACAAGATAGGCAAGTTTGGGTTTGGTGTTGCACGACTTGTTGAATCTGTAAACCCGTTCGCCTTGAGCCTGTCGAAAGGCTTCTACAGGCTCAGCCCGAACGGGTTCATTGGTAACTTGTGCTGATTCAACAAAGCTTGCGCGGGTACTTTCTAACCAAGCCCTAGCCTGTGCCAACAACGCCGCGGGTTGCGCGTGATCAGCCAGCGCGGCAGCATACAAGCCCGCGCAGCCCAGCCATGCATCGCCTGGCAACAACCCAGCCGCCATTTGGGCCAACTGCTGCAGCTCGCCATAACCCCGGTTGTGTACCGCGTCGCTCAAAGCGTCTTGCAGGGTCAGCGCCGCTTCTTGCGGCTGGCCGGCCTGCAGCGCGGCTAGCGCCCGCCCAAAAATCGCGTCTACGCCAAATGCTTGCATCGGCCTAGCGCGAAGCGTGCGCTGCCAGCAAGCCCAGCAGTTCAGCCGCAATCAGTGGCGTTTGCGCGGCGTGCAGCAGGCCCTGGCGCTTGGCTGCGGCTTGCCAGGGGCTGGGGTCGGCGTACATGGTGCGCAGTGCCAGCACCCAGTCGGCCAGCGGGGCGTGCGGGCTGCGCACCAGCCCGGCCGCGCCCACCACCTGCGGCAGCGCCCCACGGTCGCTGGCGAGAGCCGGTATGCCGTTGATTTGCGCCTCCACCACGGTGCGGCCAAAGGCTTCTTCCCATACTGAAGGCATCAGCAACAGGCGCGTTTGGGCATACAGCGGGCGCATGTCGTCTACCGCGTCTAGCAGCACCACATTGCCCAGCGCAGCCACACGTGCTGCCACCTGGCTAGCCCACTGGCTTTGCAGCGGCCAGCTGTGCACAAAGGTAAAGGGTATGTCTGGGCAGGCACCCGCCAGAGCCAGGGCCAGGTGAACCCCTTTGACGGGTGCGGGGTTGACAAACAGCACCTTCTCACGTGCGTCCAGCCCGGCTAAGCAAGCTGCGGCGTTGACCACTGGCGGCACCACGTGGGCATGCAGCCCTAGCAAGGCGTGCCAGCGCTGGGCGGTGAAGGCGGAATTCGCCAACACCAGCACTTCGGGGCTGGCGGCCATCCAGCCGCCGGCTGAGGCCAATTCGACATTGTGCAAATACACCGCTGTGGGCTTGCCTGCGGTCAAGGCAGCCGCCGTCATGTCAATAAAGCCGCGCCCGCCGCTTTGCACCACCAGAGCGGTGGGCTCCCACGCGGCGGCCAGCAGAGGCAAGTCGCGCACCGGGTCAGCGCTGCGAAACACGGGGTAGCCCAGGCTGGTGTCATGTTCAGTCGGGGTATGCACAGGGGCAGGCTGGCCGTCAGCATCTGCGGGCAAGCCGCACAGCACCGCCGGGCTGGCCCCGGCCTGTTGCAAGGCCAGGCACAGGTCATGCGTGGCGGTTTGCAGCCCGCCTTTGACTCGGGGCCAATGCCCATCACCGAAACAAAACAGAACTCTCAAGAAATGCGCCTTCTAACCAGAGCGCGTGTGCGCTTGATCATGTACAAAAATTGATCTGCGCTAGGCTAGGATACATTCGAGCCTAGGCGGCCAAGGATGGTGGAGAGCGAATTTTGAGCGGTTTTTGTTTGACTTGTGTCTGCTTGATTGTTGGCAACAGCAGGCGGCGGTGGTGTAGGTGCTGGGATTTCAATGAGGCCTGCACCAGCTCGGATTACAGCCGATTCTTGAAAAAAAGCGCCCCTGTCGTTGACGCTCTGACTAAGTATGTCGATCGCTCGCTGTAGAGTCGCAGTGGTGTATGCCTTCGTTTCAATCTGGGTCAATAAGCCAGCGCCGCCAGCAGCGGCAGACCATCCCGGCTTGGTCAAAATAGCTCGAATCTGGCTCACCAAGCCAGCATCGCTTTGGCCGCTGCCCTCAACCACATCACCCGAGCCACCACCGCCCACATCGCCCCCGTCGGTAAACCAGCCAGCTGTGCGGAACTGTTCGTCCGTCAGGCCAGAATTCACATAATCAGGGCCTCCCAAGCCGCTTGTGCCAGCTGCCGAGCGGCTGCCGCCGTCCAGCGTAAAAGTCAGGTCCTGGCCAAACAAAAACTTGGCATCGGTTTCACCGTCGGGTTTGAACTCAACAATGCTGATGCCGCCGCGTATGCCAATGGTGGCGGTGCTGGTGCGCACCTGCACCGGGTTGGTTTTGCTGATCTTGCCGCCCACTACGCGCAAGATGCCCTTGAGCAGATTGATGGCGATGTTGCCCGTGCCCTGGTCTGGCTGAAAGCGGTATTGCGCAATCATCACCTCAGCGCCGGGGGCCAGCGTTAACGCCGATTGGTCAGAGAACAACACATGCATGGGGCCGGTGGTGTTGTTGACCAGGCGCTGGTTGGACGCGGTGTCCACGAATAGCGGCGCAACTTGAATGCCGCTGGGTGCCTGGGGCGCAGCAGTGGTCACAATGCCAGCCTGCTGGCGACTGGTGGGCGGGGGTGCGGGAGGCACTTGGCCCATGGCAGCGGGCACAGTGCCCGCAAGAGCAGCGGCTGCGGCCCACCAGTCTTTGGAAATTGGAGGTGTCATGGTGTTGTACTCCGCTTAAAAGGAATAAATGACGTTGGCCGAAACCGACGTATTTTTGTAGTTGTAGTTGGGCAAGTTGGCGCTGTTGCGCAACTGCTCTAGCGTGATCAGGCCCATCCAGCGCGGCGCAAACGGTATGGTCTGGGTCAAGCCCACGCGCCACTCAGAATCGCGCCGGGCTGTGCCGGCAATGACGGCTGGGTCAGCCGCCTTGTAGCTGCGCTGCACTAAGCCTACAAAGGGGGTGGTGCTCCAGTCGCCTGCGCCAAACGGCCCGGCATATGAGACGCCGTATGACACGCGTGGCTCGATGGATGTGAAGCTGAAGTTGCCCACGCCAGCGCTGCTGTCTCTGAAGGTGACTTCAGTATTGAGCACCTGCTTGGGCAACACCCCATAGGCTGAACGCAGCCGCAGGCTGGTGAGGGTGCCATTCAATTGGGCGGCGTTGGGCACGTCAGCCCGGGTGGCAAAGTTGCGGCGCTGCGAGTCAAGCGTGGCATAGATGCCATTGACTTCGCCTAGGCGGTAATTAACATCAAGGCCCCAGCCCAAGCTGGTGAGGAACGACGCACCCTGAGCCTGCACCGTGCTGCCCAGCAGGTGCGGGCGAATAGTGAGATCGCGGTTGCTGCTGATGGGGTTGAAGACCACGCCGGAGTTGGCGTCAAACACCTGCAGGTTGTAGGGCGTGTTAAAGCCCGCCACGATGGGCTTGCCTGAAGCAGCGTTGGAGTTGACAAAGTACACCCCGCCCCCGCTGGACAGCACTGCAAAGTTTTGCAGACCAAGATCGTATTCATGGCTGATGCGCAGGCCGAGTGAGGTGTCGGTGTCGCTTTGCGGGCTTAATGTGTTGGGCAGGAGTACGCCATTGCTCAAAATTTGTGGAGATTGGGTGCGTGCGGTGGCGTTGTTTTGCTGGCGAACGCCAAAAATAACAAATCCACTGAACTGTGAGCTAGCACCTGCTGAACGCACCTGGCCAAGCAGGGTTTCAGCACGGGCTTTGTCTGCCGCTGGCAAGCCAGGCTCGGCCAACACTTGCTGGAGCATGGCCTCAGCCATGACGAAAGATTTGAGCGCGCCATACAGCTGCGCCACTTGGATGCGCAGCGCAGGAGGGGCGCCGGGCACCACCGTCAGGCGCTCTAGCGCAGCGATGGCACCTTCGTAATTGCCAGCGCGGACTAGCAGGTCAACGTAGCTGCCCGTGGCAGCAAAGTCGGTGGGGTTTTGGAGCACATTACGAAACGCGTCGTCGACCTGGCGCTGCAAGTTGCTCTGAGCGCCGCTGAGCGGCGTCTGCGCTAAGCTGAGCCCCGAGCCAGCAGCTAGCACGGAAAGGACAAGTACGGATAAGCAGCGATGAAGTGGCTGTTTCACGGGGTGTTTCCTTTTTTACCTCTACGGTAAGATTCACCATACGTTAACATATATCTGAGAAGTTTTACAGATACAGCTGAAGTCACAAAGCTGGCCGCGCGAGTGATGACTGTGAAGTAATTGCGGCTGATCAACGCACTAGAAAAAGCCCCTCAATGGAAACATTGAGGGGCTTTTTTTGGCGGAGAGGGCGGGATTCGAACCCGCGGAAAGTTTGACCCTTCGCACGCTTTCCAGGCGTGTGACTTAAACCGCTCATCCACCTCTCCTGAAAGCAGTGCGATTAATCAGGATGTATTGTAATGCACAGCGATAATGTGAACCATTGATAACGAGAAGGAATTTTTCGATGCCCCGTGTTCATAATTTCAGCGCTGGCCCGGCGATGCTGCCCGAAGAGGTGCTGCGGCAAGCTTCCGAGGAGATGCTTGATTGGCAAGGCAGTGGCATGAGCGTGATGGAGATGAGCCATCGCGGGCCAGAATTCATTGGAATTTATGAGCGGGCGGTGGCGGATTTGCGGGAGCTGCTGGCCATCCCTAGCCAATACAAAGTGATCTTTTTGCAAGGCGGTGGCTTGGGCGAGAACGCGATTGTGCCGATGAATATGCTGCGCGGGAAAACCGAGATAGATTTTGTCGTCACCGGCACTTGGAGCGAGAAATCGGCGCAGGAGGCGGCAAAGTTTGCCAAAGTCAATATCGCGGCTTCGTCTAAAGCGGATGGTTTCACGCATATTCCAACCGCTTCAAGCTGGACGCTCAGTTCACACGCCGCTTATCTGCATATCTGCCAGAACGAAACGATTGATGGTGTGGAGTTTCAGGGGGCACCTGAAATCGGCGATCAAATCTTGGTGAGCGATGTGTCGTCGATGATCCTCTCTCGCCCCATGGATGTGAGCGAATACGGCCTGATCTTTGGCGGTGCGCAGAAAAACATCGGCCCAGCGGGCTTGACGATTGTGATCGTGCGCGAAGATTTGCTGGGTGGCGCTGTGCCCTACACCCCGGATGTGTTCAATTACGCAGTGCAAGGAAAATCAGACTCCATGTACAACACGCCGCCGACCTACGGTATTTACATCGCAGGCTTGGTGTTCGAATGGTTGAAGAAACGCGGTGGCCTGAAAGCCATGGAAGCGCATAACGCCACCAAAGCCGCCCTGCTCTACGATGCACTGGATGCCTCGAGCTTCTACAAAACCAAGGTGCAAAAGGCTTTCCGCTCCCACATGAACGTGCCTTTCTTCCTGCCCGACGAGAAGCTTTACGCGCCATTCCTCAAAGGCGCGGATGAGCGCGGCCTTTTGCAGCTCAAAGGCCACCGAAGTGTTGGCGGCCTGCGGGCGAGCATTTACAACGCGATGCCGTTAGAAGGCGTGCAGGCGCTGGTGAGCTATTTGGCGGAGTTTGAAAAATCTCATGGCTGAAACTGCCAACAAACTCCACCGCACCCGCATCAAAATCTGCGGCCTCATGCGCGAGGCAGATGTGGATGCTGCCGTGCAAGCAGGCGCAGATGCGATTGGTTTTGTGTTGTACGCCAAGAGCCCACGCGCTGTGAGCTATGCGCGAGCTTGCGAGCTGGCGCGGCGGCTGCCGGCATTCGTCACGCCTGTGTTGCTCTACGTGAATGAAGACACTACAAATTTGATAGCTGCTCGCGCAGATTCTATGCCGGCAAACCCCAGTTTTTTGCTTCAATTCCACGGTGACGAGAGCCCTGAGCAATGCGTGGCCGCGCAAATGCCCTTTCTGCGAGCCGCACGAATCCCGCTGGGTGGCGAAGCTGGCTTTGACTTGGTAAAATTCAGCGAAGATTACCGCGCAGCCCAAGCTATTTTGGTGGACGCCCATGTGGAGGGCTACGGCGGCGGTGGCAAGACTTTTGATTGGACAGCTATTCCGTGGTCACATCCACAAATAAACGCAAGCTCTCGGATCGTTTTGTCTGGTGGGCTCTCACCAGCAAACGTGGCCGCTGCGATTGAGCGCGTGCGGCCTTGGGCCGTGGATGTGAGCTCGGGCGTTGAGCTGGATGATCCCAAGGGTGGGACGCTAAAAGGACTCAAAAGCCCGGAAAAGATCAATCAGTTCATCGCAGCGGTGCGCCGCGCAGATGAACAACTTGCAAAGTCTTAAACCGTGAAACCTTATGCATACCCGGACGCCGCCGGTCACTTCGGCAAATATGGCGGCAATTTTGTCTCTGAGACGCTTTCCTTCGCTATCGAAGAGCTGAAAGAGGCGTACGCGCACTATCAAAACGATCCTGAATTCATCCGTGAATTCAACTACGAGCTGGCGCATTTCGTCGGCCGCCCTTCCCCGGTCTATCACGCCGCTCGCATGAGCCGCGAGATGGGTGGCGCGCAGATTTATTTGAAGCGCGAAGATTTGAATCACACTGGCGCGCACAAGATCAACAACACGATTGGCCAAGCCCTGCTCGCCAAGCGCATGGGCAAACCGCGCGTGATCGCCGAGACGGGCGCGGGTCAACATGGCGTTGCCACCGCCACGATCTGCGCGCGCTACGGCCTAGAATGCGTGGTGTACATGGGCAGCGTGGACGTGAAGCGCCAATCGCCCAACGTGTATCGCATGAAGCTCTTGGGCGCAACCGTCGTGCCCGTCGAATCCGGCAGCAAAACGCTCAAAGATGCGTTGAACGAAGCCATGCGCGATTGGGTCGCGAATGTGGACAACACTTTCTACATCATCGGCACTGTAGCTGGCCCGCATCCTTATCCGATGATGGTGCGCGATTTTCAAAGCATCATTGGCAAGGAGTGTATTGAGCAAATGCCAAAGCACTTGGGGAAAGCGGAAAAACAGCCTGATGCCGTGATCGCTTGCGTAGGCGGCGGCAGCAATGCGATGGGCATTTTTCACCCCTACATTCCGTTTGAAAACACGCGCTTGATTGGTGTAGAGGCCGCTGGCGAAGGCCTAGATTCCGGCAAACACAGCGCCTCCATCCAACGCGGCCAGCCCGGTGTGCTTCATGGCAACCGCACCTATGTGCTGCAAGACGATAACGGCCAAATCATTGAAACGCACTCTGTCAGCGCAGGCTTAGATTACCCTGGCGTGGGACCTGAGCATGCATGGTTAGCAGATTTGAAGCGCGCGGAATACGTTGGCATTACCGACAAAGAAGCTTTGGATGCTTTCCACTACCTCTGCCGCGCCGAGGGCATCATCGCTGCACTGGAATCGAGTCATGCTGTGGCGCATGCGATGAAGATGGCTAAGACAATGCGTACGGATCAATCGATTCTTGTGAATCTCTCTGGTCGCGGTGACAAAGACATTGGCACGGTAGCTGATGTTTCTGGCGCTGATTTTTACTGCCGCCCATCTTGCAGAGGCGAATCCGTCAAAGGCGGGCAAGTGGTGGAGTTCAAGCGATGAGCCGCATTCAAACTTGTATGGCTGCGCTCAAAGCGCAAAACCGCCAAGCGCTGATTCCCTACGTCACTGCTGGCTTTCCGTATCGCGACATCACACCCGATTTGATGCACGCGATGGTCGGCGCAGGCGCAGACATCATCGAGCTTGGTGTGCCCTTCTCAGACCCGTCTGCCGACGGCCCCGTGATTCAAAAAGCCGGCGACCGCGCTTTGGCGCTTGGCATTGGCATGACACAGGTGCTGGAGATGGTCAAAGCCTTCCGCGCCAAAGATGCCAATACACCCGTCGTGCTCATGGGCTATGCCAATCCGGTGGAACGGTACGACTTGAAGCATGGCGAAGATGCCTTCATCCGCGATGCAGCGGCAGCAGGTGTCGATGGCGTGTTGATCGTGGATTACCCGCCAGAGGAATGCCGCGAGTTCGCCACTAAATTGAGAGACAACGGCCTCGATTTGATCTTCCTGCTCGCCCCCACTTCGACCGAGAAGCGCATGAAGCTGGTTGGCGAACTCGCTAGCGGCTATGTCTATTACGTCTCGCTCAAAGGCGTGACAGGTTCGGGCGCACTAGACACCGATGCCGTGGCGCAAGCTGTTCCGCGCATCAAACAGTTCGTGAGTGTTCCCGTGGGTGTCGGCTTCGGCATCCGCGATGCAGCCTCGGCCAAAGCAGTAGCCGCCGTCAGCGATGCGGTCGTCATCGGCAGCCGCCTGATTCAGCTCATCGAAGATCAACCGCATGAAAAGGTGGCATCCACCGCCGCTCATTTCTTGCGCGACATCCGTACCGCGTTGGATGCGTAAGAAAAAATGCCTTTTGAACGCAGCGGACGCTAAGATGACCCAAAGGACGCAGAAAAGAAAACCAAATTCGGTTTTTTCTGCGTCTTCTGCGAAGTTTTTGCGTCCTCTGCGTTCAAAATCTGATTTTGTTTTGTCGTTCTCCCGGAGCACACCATGTCTTGGCTAGAAAAACTCCTCCCCTCAAAGATCGAGCAAACCGATCCCACCGAGCGCCGCAGCGTGCCCGAAGGCTTGTGGACGAAGTGCCCGAGCTGCGAGACGGTGCTCTTCAAAACCGATTTGGAGCACAGCCTGATGGTCTGCCCCAAATGCAGCCACCATCACCGCATCTCTGCCCGCGCCCGGCTTGATGGCTTGCTCGATCCCGAAGGCCGCTACGACATTGGCCAAGAAGTCATTCCCGTCGATGCGCTCAAATTCAAAGACAGCCGCAAATACCCTGAGCGCTTGAAGCAAGCGCTCGAAGAAACGGGCGAAACCGATGCGTTGATCGTCAAAGGCGGCGCGATCCACAGCCTGGAAGTCGTGGTCGCGTGCTTTGAATTCGATTTCATGGGCGGCTCCATGGGCTCAGTCGTCGGCGAGCGTTTTGTGCGCGGCGTAGAAACCGCGATTGAGCAAAAAGTCCCTTTCATCTGCTTCACAGCCACCGGCGGCGCCCGCATGCAAGAAGGCTTGCTCTCGCTCATGCAAATGGCCAAAACCAATGCGGCGCTCACCCGGCTCGCCAAAAAAGGTCTGCCCTACATAAGCGTGCTCACCGACCCGACCATGGGCGGCGTGAGCGCAGGCTTTGCCTTCATGGGCGATTTGGTGATCGCCGAGCCAAAAGCTCTGATCGGCTTTGCCGGCCCGCGCGTGATTGAAAACACGGTGCGCCAGACCTTACCTGAAGGCTTCCAGCGCGCAGAGTTCCTCGTGGAAAAAGGCGCGGTTGATTTCATCTGCGACCGCCGCGAGCTGCGCGCAAAAATTGCCTCCGTGCTCGCCATGCTCCAGCGCCAACCCGCTGAAGCTGTTTCCTGAAACTGCATTTCTAACCGGCTGTGGTTCTGAACAATCTTCCACTTTTTCCTCTGGGCTCGGTGCTCTATCCGGGCTCGGTGCTGCCGCTTCGGATTTTCGAAGTGCGCTATCTGGACATGATTCGCCGCTGTATTGAAAACGGTGCGCCCTTTGGGATCGTGAGTTTGCAGCAGGGTCAAGAGGTGGCCAAGCCCGGCCAGAGCGAAGCGTTTGCACAGGTCGGCACACTCGCCACCATCACACATCACGAATCCCCTCAGCCCGGCCTGCGCATGATCCGCTGCCTCGGCCAGCAGCGCTTTCACACCTCGCGCACCGAGCGCTTAAAGCATGGTCTCTGGGTAGCCGATGTGAGCTATTTGCCGGAAGATTCGGTGGTGAGCGTGCCGCAAGAACTCGCCAGCTGCCGCAGCTTGCTTGAAAGCGTCCTCGCGCGCATGCCCGAGGGCACGCAAGCCGACCTCTTCCCCGGCCAAGCAAGCGATGCGCAGTTATCCGATTGCAGTTGGCTAGCTAACCGCTGGTGCCAGTTGCTTCCCTTACCGCTTGAGATGAAGCAGCGCTTGCTGGAGCTCGATAGCCCGCTGATTCGCTTGGAGCTCGTGAGCGATCTGCTCGACAAGCTAGGCCTGAGTTCACAAAGTGCCTCCTAAAAAACTATGAATTTAATAGCACTCCGCGCAGATTCTATGCCGGCGACTGAGCTATTTTTGCTTAAAATATCCTTGTGAAACGCTGTTTTGATCTCTTTTTAGCGATTGTCGCGTTGGTCATCCTAATCTGGCCGATGATCCTCGTCGCCATTGCAGTACGCCTCACCTCCTCCGGCCCAGCCCTCTATTGGTCAGATCGCGTCGGCAAAGATAACGCAATTTTCAAAATGCCCAAATTCCGCAGCATGCGAATCGACACCCCCGCTGTCGCAACGCATCTGCTAGAAAAACCCGAAGCCTGGCTCACCCCCATCGGCTCCTTCATCCGCAAAACCAGCCTCGACGAACTCCCCCAGCTCTGGTGCATCCTGAGTGGTGATATGAGCTTTGTTGGTCCAAGACCTGCCTTGTTTAATCAACACGATCTGATCGAACGGCGTACGGCCCAAGGTGTGCACCAACTGGTGCCTGGTCTCACTGGCTGGGCGCAGATCAATGGGCGCGATGAGTTATCCATTGAAGAAAAAGTCAGTTTTGACACGACTTATTTGCATTCCAGAAACTTTGCTTTGGACGTTAGTGTCATTTGGCGCACTATTGCACAAGCCATCACATCCAAAGGGGTGTCCCATTGAGCCCCCCGAGCAACTTGCATGGCATTCACGCTGTTGATAGTTTGCTCGCTTTGCCACGTGGTGTAAAACGAATCATTGCCGTGTTGGCTGATGCATCGTTATGCATCCTCACCGTTTGGCTGTCGATATGCTTGCGTTACGAAAGTTGGGTCAGCCCATCGGGTTATCAGTGGCTCGCGATGTTGTTGGCCTTGGCACTTGCGCTGCCACTGCTGGCTGCATTTGGTTTTTATAATTCAGTCGTGCGCTACGCAGGCAAGCAAATGATTCAAACTGCACTGCGCGCCATCGGTTTGTATGCGCTCATGTACAGCGCTATCGTTACTGCGTTCGGATTGCCTACAGTACCCCGTACGATTGGTTTGTTGCAGCCTGTGCTTTTATTGATCGGTTTAGGCTTGGTAAGACTATTGGCACATCAAATATTTAACGAGCAAGTGTCTCACCTAAATCCTCCCAATCCCACCAGTACAGTACTCATTTACGGAGCAGGAAATTCTGGTCAGCAGTTGGCAGCCTCTTTGCAAGCCAACGGACAAACTCGTGTAGCAGGCTTCTTAGATGACAATATCAGCTTGCACAAAGCGCGTATTGCTGGCATCACTGTACACGCCCCCTCAGATCTTCACAACCTGGTTAAAAAACATCAAGTAAAAGACTTGCTTCTCGCCATGCCCAATCTTGAGCGTCCCCGGCGAAATGAAATAATTAAACAGCTTAGTAGCAGCTCAATTGCAGTACGTACGCTACCAAGCCTCAACGACTTGGCTCATGGCAAGATCAGTGAGGGTGATTTGCGGGAGCTAGATATTGAGGATCTTCTTGGTCGCGATCCCGTGTCACCTATTCCCGAGCTACTGCGCAAAAATATCTTTAATAAGACTGTGATGGTGACAGGGGCTGGGGGATCTATCGGCAGCGAACTGTGCCGTCAAATCTTAAGTCTGACACCTTCCAAACTTATATTGATTGAGATCAGCGAGTTCGCTTTGTATCAGCTCAATGAAGAGCTCATGCAATCTGCCGTTAAATCGCAAACCTCAATAGTTCCAGTTTTGGCGGATGTGCAGCAACAAGAGCACATTGCTCAGATCATTTCCTCATATCGACCGCAAACCATTTATCACGCCGCAGCCTACAAACATGTTCCTTTGGTTGAGGCCAATGCACTTGCTGGCTTGCGTAATAACATCCTAGGAACCATGCACGTTGCTCAGGCCGCATTGGCAGCCAACGTGCATGACATGGTCCTCATCAGCACGGATAAAGCTGTACGCCCTACAAATATCATGGGTGCTAGCAAGCGGATCGCAGAAATGGTGCTTCAAGCTCTCGCTGAATCTGACTCAGCTCAGCAAGGTATCACGCGATTCTGTATGGTTCGCTTCGGTAATGTTCTGGACTCTTCAGGCTCTGTGATTCCGAGATTTCGCCAACAGATCAAATTAGGTGGCCCCTTAACGGTCACACATCCGGAGGTGACTCGCTATTTCATGACGATACCTGAAGCAGCTCAATTAGTGATTCAAGCTGCTGCTATGCCATACCACAACGACAGCAAAGCCCAAGTATTTCTCTTAGATATGGGAAAAAGCGTCAAAATAGTCGAGTTGGCCAGAACCCTCATACAGCTTTCTGGATTGACCGTAAAAGACGCCGAGCATCCTGATGGCAATATTGAGATCGTTTTCACTGGGTTAAGGCCCGGTGAAAAAATGTATGAAGAGCTTCTTGTCACTGGATCTCCAGCTACCACGCAACACCCTAAAATTATTCAATCCCAAGAAGCTCATCCGACTTGGGACGAACTCGCAGACACATTACAAGCCTTGCAAAATAAGGAACTTCCCCCGATGAATGCAAACCAAGCAGCTGTATTGTTTCGCCAATTGGACACGGGATATACGCCCGCAAATCATTTCATTCATAAGCTTTGATAGCCAACAATTCAGACGTCTTTCGTGATCAGCAAGTTAGTCATCTATAAACGCATGCGAGACCACGTGGCAAAGGCGCGAACTAAACCCTGATTCCAATATGCCCTCTAATTGAATAAAGCACTCCATAACATGAGAAACTATTTTCAGAATCAACGAATCCTTGTCACTGGTGGTGCTGGATTTTTAGGCTCGCATTTGATTGACAGCCTTATTACACGTGGATGTGATGTTATTTGCCTCGATAACTTGTTCACAGGAAACAAAGCAAATATCCAACATTTGATGAATCATCCTCAATTTGAGTTCATCCGGCATGATGTATGTTTGCCCATACAACTGGAGGTTGATCAAATTTTCAACCTCGCATGCCCAGCATCGCCAGAGCACTACCAACACAATCCCATTCATACAACAAAAACCAGTGTGTTTGGTGCCCTCAACATGCTGGAACTCGCGGTTCATAACAAAGCACGTATTTTTCAAGCCAGTACCAGCGAAGTCTACGGTGATCCTATTGTTCATCCGCAACCAGAATCATATTGGGGGCACGTGAACCCAGTGGGTATTCGCAGTTGCTACGACGAAGGCAAGCGTTGCGCGGAAACCCTGTTTTTTGATTTTCACAGAAAGCACGATGTGGATATTCGTGTGGCTCGAATATTCAACACCTATGGTCCGCGTATGCATCCTAATGATGGCCGTGTAGTCAGTAATTTTGTTATTCAAGCATTAAAAAATGAAGACATCACATTGTTTGGCCTGGGTATGCAGACAAGAAGTTTTTGCTATGTTGACGATTTAGTAGAAGCCATTCTCAGATTTATGGATAAACCATTGATTGAAATACGCAATGGAAATCCGGTCAGCCCCATAAATCTTGGTAACTCTCAGGAAATCACGATTCGCGCGTTAGCGGATCTTATTATCGAATTAACACAGTCAAAATCGCGCCTAGTATTCAAACCCATGCCCGCTGATGATCCCGCACAAAGACAACCGGAGCTGAGTCAGGCTCGTCAACTACTGGCCTGGGAAGCAAACACAGAGCTGCACTCAGGACTCAAAAAAACGATTGCCTACTTCGATCAAATTCTTACAAAATCAAAAACTATGATCGGCAATCCCGATCAACCATCCAGTTCGACGTTCGTTTGAACTTAGGTAACATACTTTATTAAGATTCCATATACTTCGACCATCTGTAGTTAAAGCTCAAATATGCGCCTTGGTTTTTCCAATGTTTATGCTTGGCGTCCCCATGTGGAGCATATACATTTTCTGTCGCATCTTGCCAAGCAAGCGGGTCATGAAGTATCGTTCTTAAGCTGCGACTCTGATCTTAGCTGGTGCTATGCGAAGGCGCTTCACCCGTTGCGGACAGACTTTTTGAGTTGCATTCGTTGCCAAATAGGTGGCATACGATCTTATGAAGGAGAGCATGTTCATTCGATTGGGATGCTGTCAAATAACTCCACTGAGAAACCAAGCCAACTGAGTGAATGGGGTCTATCCAGCGCAGCTACGTTAGCGAGATTTGAAACCGAATCTGATTTTTCCAGTACACAATTTCACCAAATGGCTGCAAAATTCGAAGAATCACTTTACAGAACATACAACAGCGCAGTGAACTGGATTGAACGAGAACGCTTGGATGGCGTTTGTGTTTTTAACGGTCGAATTGATGCGACACGAGCCATCATGGAGGCCGCACGCCACAAATCAATTCCATTTGTCAGCGTTGAGCGCACCTTGTTTGGTGATGGATTACAACTGCTTCCTGGAGAAAACTGTCTTGGCCTCAGCAGCATAGACAAACTTGTTGATGATTGGAAAGACAAACCTCTTAGCAGGACTCAAGCCCTCAAAGCTGCTTCTCACGTAGCAACTCGCTTTCTCCGCATCAACAACAAAGAATGGCGCGCTTATAACCAATCTGCAGTCAACGCCCATTGGCCCGTGAGTCATGGACAGAGAAGAATACTCATCTTGCCAAGCAGTCAGAATGAATTCTGGGGGCACCCGGATTGGAAATCTCAATGGCCAGATTCAACGAGCGCATTTGATGCCTTGATAGTACGTTTGAATTTGAAATCAAACGAAGTCATTCTTCGTTGTCATCCCAATTGGGCGGAGCGTATCGGCTCGTCCGATGGCCATAAGTCCGAAGAGTATTACACAGCTTGGGCTAAGCAAAGAGGCATCTACTGCATACCCAGCATTGACAAGACTAGTACCCTGAGCTTGATTGAACAATGTGACGCTATAGTGATCAATGGCAGCAGCGCGGCCATCGAAGCAGGCATTCTTGGGAAACAAGTGATTGCAACACAGCGCTCCTTCTATGCCCGAGCAGATTTTCAAAGCAACTCAATGTCGCCGGATCAGTTAAACGATGTCTCTTTTCGCTTCTTCAGGGACAACGACGAACAACACCAGATATCTGAACATATCGCACGACAAGTACTCCGCTTTGTCTACACGATGGCTTATCGTATCCCGCAGTATGTAGCTCATGTGCATTGCGTCACAACCACACGATACGCTTATTACGAAGGTGCAGACCCGAATCGGTTCACACAACTGTTTCATACGGGAACCTTGCAAGCTGATGACAGCAGCTACCCAAGCGATACAACGCAAGAAACTGAGATACTTGCGCTGATCCGGCAAAGACAATGGCAAGCTTTGCTAGATGCCACCGTCCAGCCCCAACGCGAAGCCTCTTTAAAGATCCATCGACGTTGGATGTTTCGGCCAGTGGATGGATTGCGAGATTTGTTGCGCAGGGGTGATTTGTAATCTAAATTCAAATTGTAGTTACCATGTCCAGAATATCCGCCATTTTTCGAAGCTTGCAGACATATCCTATGTATACCTTAATGCGCGGGATAGCCAGATTTAAAGTTGTGCGCCAGTGTGTCACTGCTATGCGGCGCATCGTGCAAAAACAGCGACTCAACCGTCTTCTACACGATTGTGAACTGAGGAAGAAGGATTCAGTATTTTTTAATCTGAACGTAGCATCTTTTTCAAGTACTTTGAAAACTGATGGTGTAGCCTTCGGTCTTACTCTGCCAGGCGCAAGCACGAATGCGATGTTGGCATGGTCAGCCACTCAGACCTGCTACGCAGACCGTGAGCCCACTTTGGGTTTTGAGTTAAAAGATAAAAGCCGCGCAGAAGAAAAACTGGGCAAACCCATTTTATTGGCGCAGTATTTCAATACAACGTTACTATGCCCCGAGATCAGCAAGTTGGCATGTGACCCGGTTTTATTGACGATTGCAGCAAAATACCTAGGTTCTGCGCCGTGCTTCGTTGGTGCCAATTTATGGTGGACTTTTCCTGTCCGTGCAACTGAAGCTGATCGCAATCGTCATGCGCATCTATTTCATCGAGATGTAGATGATTTTAGGTTTTTAAAATTTTTCTTCTACTTGACTGATGTTGATGCTGGTGAAGGGGCTCACATCTGTGTTGTCGCCTCCAATCACCAACCACTGAGATTGAAAACCTTTGATCAATGGAATCTGCGCCGATTCACAGATCAAGAAGTTGAACACTGTTATCCCCCTTCACAGATACGTGAAGTTTGTGGCGCCGCCGGCACTGGCTTCGCTGAAGACACACTATGCCTTCACAAAGGAAGCACTCCCGTACAAAAAGCACGCCTGCTGCTGCAATTGCAGTACGCTCTGTACGATTATGGTGTCATGCATGACCTAAGAGATATCTCTGAACTGAGTAGTTTTGTTTGACGCCACACATCATGGTTCGGCACCTTCTTGAAAGCTTGACGCCGACTCGTCTCACGAAGTTATGGTATTTTCCTTTGCTTGCGTTGGGAATGGGGTTGGTGTTCGTGCGACTTTTGCTCATGGCTCGTATGCTGAGCTTGCAAGAATTTGCTCTTTACAGCTCAGGCATTCTGATTTCTAGTAGTTTTCTGATGCTGGCCTGCTTAGGACTGCACTCACTTTTGCAACGAGAATTGCCAGTCATGGTCTTGCGACGACGCGAGCGCTCAGGCATTGTGCTGACGATTCAATGCGCCCTGATCGCCACGGCTTGCGCGGCCGCAGGGGCGGGCGTTGCACTAATTTCCGGCGTTTCGCTCGCAGGCTTATCCGCCACAATGGTGGCCCTGGGACTGCTGCATGGCCTGTCACAACAAGCATTCCTCATAGCTACCACGGAAAGCCGCAGCCGTGGTGAACCAGTGCGTTATGCGCTCGACAATCTTTATCGCTCGCTACTGATGCTGCTCGCTGGTTCAATTGCGACGTACCTCACTGCGCAAGCCGTCTACGCATTACTCGTTGAGGCCATTGTTTCCTTGCTTATTTCGGCGTTTTTGCTGCGCCATCAGCTGCTTCGTGCTCGTCTGCCCGTCTTGGCGATTTTTCAACTGGCTTGGCACAGGCTCAGAATGGTCAAGTGGCCTTCAGCATTCACCCTGATGACCGTCGGTACATTGGCGTTTGTCTTGCTCAACGCAGACCGATGGCTTGCAGCGCAATGGCTCGTCTCCGTCGACTTTGCACAATATGCTTTTGCCTGGACTGTGCTGATGGCAGCTCAAGCGGCTCAAGTCATGATCAACACCACGCTTTATCCCATGATTGCTCGCCGCTTTGCTAGCTCAGGTTCAGCCACAGCTTTCAAGATGGGGGCTCTGGCCTCCTTGGCTTTGCTTTGTGTAGGCGCCTTGTTTGCATTGCCAGCATGGGCCGTCTTCGACTATGCCATTCAAAAATGGTATCCGGCCTATATGCAGGCTCGTTCATTACTGCCCATTTTTCTTGCCATTGCCGTGCTGCGCATCTCGGATTATTGGTCCACTTATTTGGTAATTGTAGGCAAAGAAATGCCATTACTTTTGACAAATCTGATGTTGATCTGCATGAGCTTGGTGCTTGGGTGGCTGGTTTTTCAAACGCCAGGTGCTCGCATTGAACTAAAACAAGCAGCATATTTCGCTGGCACACTCGCTCTGGCAGGTTATCTTTGTGCGGCTTTTCTGGCCTTTTGGATGAACCGCCGCAGCTCCACACACCAAACGGTTTGAGCACCGCTCCCTAAGGCGTCCTCGATTTGGGATAAATTGCAAGGGTCTGCATTCAAAACTGAGTAAGATTCGCTCAATTAGTTACAGCCTCTACCATGTCCAGCGTTATCACCAAAGCACTTGCATCGCTCACCAAGATCAACCTTCTGATTGAGCCTACGATCTGCCACTACTACACGGTCATACGAGCGCTCTATTACACCAAAATCAAACGCAGCTTGTCGGTGCTGGAGAGCCAAGACGCAGTCAAAACAAATGCCTTGCACAACCTGCGCTCGCTGTACAGAGCCAACAATCGGATGGAGCTGCTGCTCTATCCATTGGCCATCATTGAGACTTTGAACAAAGACTCCAAAATCTTGATCATTGGCCCTCGTAATGAGAATGATCTGCACCGTTTAGCTGGTTTGGGCTTCTCATCTCGAAGCATTGTGGGGCTGGATTTGCTGAGCTACTCGCCACGTATCAAGCTGGGTGATATGCACGACATCCCTTTCCCTGCCGAACATTTTGATGCCGTGGTGTGTGGTTGGACTCTGAGCTACAGCACCAACCCCCAGTTGGCAATCAACGAAATCCTGAGAGTCACCAAACCACAAGGCATTGTGGCCATTGGAGTGGAATATGCAACACTGAGCGAGCAAGATGAAATCAAGCTCACCGGGGGCTATGCCATTCAGGAGCCTCACAAAGCTGGCGAACGCGTCAACTCCACCTCAGCCATCAAGCATTTATGCCAGCAGCATTTGGGGCATATCTATTTTGAGCATGACGCACCTAATCGCATTGGCCATGGCAAAGACGGATTGGTCGACAATGTCTCCAACGTCGCATTGATTTTCTCCAAGCAAATACCTCTTCAGTAAAGCCAGCGTTTATCTGCTTGGCTTATTCTCTTCACTCCCTGGGCGCTACAAAGCAATTCAATGGACACAATCAGCGTAGTCATTCCGGCCTATAACGCGGCGCCCTATATTTCCGAGACTTTGCAATCTATTTTTGCGCAAAGTTTGCCTCCCGTGGAAATCATTGTGGTGGACGATTGCTCAAAAGACAACACGCATGCAGTGGTTGCCGCATTGGTGCAAAACCATCCTTACATCAAATTGATCCGGGCACCTCGAAATTTTGGCGGCCCAGCAGGCCCAAGAAACATGGGTGTTAAGGCCGCACAAGGCCATTTGATCGCCTTCTGCGACGCAGACGACATCTGGCATCAAGACAAGCTGAAACTGCAAATGCAAGCCTACTTGACTTCTCGCCCTGCGATTGTGGGCTGCGCCGTTAAAAACTTCAGGCAGGAGGATCCTCATGCTCTGCTCAACAGCTCAAGCGTCAATTGCGCTCACAAACCTGTGAGCTACTGGACCATGCTGTGCAAGGATGTGATTGCCATGTCAGGCGTCATGTGCGAAAGATCTGTTTTAGTCAGCACAGGTTTCTTCGACGAAGCCAAGGAGTATGTCTCTGTCGAAGATTACCAGCTGTGGCTCAGAATCTTGCAGAATCCAGCACTTCGAGCCGTCAAACTCAACTCCATTCTTGTTGCCTATCGCATACTCAATACATCCTTGTCGTCTAACCGACTCAAGCATATGCGCAAGATCAGAAAAGTTGTTTTCCGACAGTTGATTTCTGCGCATGGGTGGGTTCTTGGCCTGTTACTGCAACCTTTGGTATTGATCGGCTATGTGTATCTGGCCATCTATTGGCGTTGGCTGAAAAAGGGCCTTTGATTGATCTGAGTCTTTGAGAAAAGCAAAGCCATGAACCTTCTAATCACCGGTGCCAATGGATTCGTTGGCACCAGTCTTGTGCAGCATCTGCTGGCCGGTGGGCATGGCATCACGGCGCAAGTGCGCTCCTTGCAGCGCTTGGCTTGGTCGTCCGAGTTGCCATCAAAAAAAGAACCGTCTACGCAACATTTACAAGCGCTAGAGGCCGACTTCACTGATATTTCTGGCTTTCAGCAGACCTTGCGGGGCTGCGAAGCACTGGTGCATTGCGCCGCCCGCGTCCACCAAGTGCAAGACAACGCCAGCGACCCATTGGCCGCTTACCGGCGTGACAACCGCGATGCCACGCTCGCGCTAGCGCGGTTGGCAGCACAGGACGGAGTGCAGCGCTTTGTGTTGTTGAGCTCCGTCAAAGTTAATGGCGAGTTTACGCAGCACGGTCAGCCCTTTCGTGCCCAAGATGCAACCCCGCAAGACCCTTATGCCATCAGCAAATGGGAAGCTGAGCAGGGTCTGCTGGAGATTGCTGCGAAAACCGGTATGGAGGTGGTGATCATCCGCCCGCCTTTGGTCTATGGGCCCGGCGTGAAGGCTAATTTTTTAACGATGATGCAGTGGCTGCATCGCGGTATTCCGTTGCCCTTTGGTGCGATCAACAATCGCCGCAGCTTGGTGGCTCTGCCGAATTTGGTGGATTTCATCACGCTCTGCCTCACACATCCCAAGGCGGCGAATCGGACGTTTTTGATCAGTGATCAGCAGGATCTGAGCACCACGCAGCTGCTGCGCGGTTTGGGCGATGCGCTGCATCGCCCTGCTCGGCTGCTGCCTGTGCCGCAACACGTGCTGGAGCTTGGGCTCAAAGCCGTTGGCAAAGGCGACGTGGCGCAGCGCTTGTGTGGTAGTTTGACAGTGGATTCCAGCCCTGCCACCGAGCTGTTGGGATGGAAACCGCCTTTGACTGTGCAGCAAGGCTTGCAGCTCACGGCAGACCACTTCCTCAAGCAGCAGGCTTCCAAGCCTTAAAATCTAGGGCTTTGCCGCAATGCCCCAAAACAGCGGCCTCACTATTAGCCCCCTATGAGCGATAACAACACCCCGACCGCGCCAGCCTCACCAGCACTCGACGAAAACTCTCTCATCGCCGAGCGCCGCAGCAAACTCTCCGCGATTCGCCAGCAAGGCATTGCCTTCCCGAATCATTTCAAGCCGCAGCACAAGGCTCACGCTCTGCATACCGAATACGACAAACAAGAGATGCCCGGCATGGCTGATGCGGCGATTCCCGTCGTCGTGGCAGGCCGAATGATGCTCAAACGCGTGATGGGCAAGGCCAGCTTTGCTACTGTGCAAGACGGCTCTAGCTCCGTGGTGAGCGATAGCATCACGGTCGATAACCCCAGCCGAATTCAGCTCTACGTGAGCAAAGATTTTGTGCCAGAAGCCGATTACGAAGCCTTCAAGCACTGGGATTTAGGCGACATCATCGGCGCGGAAGGCAAGCTCTTTAAAACCAAAACGGGTGAGCTTTCCATCTTGGTGAGCAAAATCGTGTTGCTCACCAAGAGCCTGCGCCCCTTGCCTGATAAGTTTCATGGCATTGCGGATCAAGAGGTGAAATACCGCCAGCGCTATGTGGATCTGATCACCGACGAAGTCGCCCGCGAGCGCTTCCGTGCGCGCAGCCACGGTGTGAGCGCGATTCGCAGCTTCATGATCGAGCATGGCTTCCTCGAAGTCGAAACGCCGATGCTGCACCCGATTCCCGGCGGCGCAAATGCCAAGCCCTTCACCACGCATCACAACGCGCTCGATCAAGAAATGTTCCTTCGCATCGCGCCCGAGCTGTATTTGAAGCGCCTCGTGGTGGGCGGCTTTGAGCGGGTGTTTGAAATCAACCGCAACTTCCGCAACGAAGGCATCTCGGTGCGCCACAACCCTGAATTCACGATGATGGAGTTTTATGCGGCGTATTGGAATCATCATGATTTGATGGATTTCACTGAGCAGCTCATTCGCAATGTGGCCATCAAAGCTACTGGCAGCACCACCCTGCCCTACCTCCTCGGCCAAACGCAGCACAGCATCGATCTGGCCAAGCCTTTTGCACGCCTCTCCATCCGCGATGCGATTGTGAAGCACACCGATGCTGGCGAAGCCGGCGCAGATAATCGCACATGGCTCACCAATGCGCTCAAGAAGCTTGGCAAAACCGATGCGGATGACAAGCTCTCCACCCGCAGCATCGCCAGCCTGCAAGTGATGTATTTCGAGGAAGTGGTGGAGGAAAAACTCATCGATCCCACCTTCATCTGCAACCACCCCACCGAGATTTCGCCGCTAGCTCGTGCGAGCGACACTGATCCCACGGTCACCGAGCGCTTTGAGCTCTACATCACAGGCCGCGAGTTCGGCAATGGCTTCTCCGAGCTCAATGATGCCGAAGAGCAAGCCGCCCGCTTCCAAGCTCAGGCGAATGCCAAAGATGCTGGCGACGATGAAGCCATGTATTACGACCAAGATTTCGTGCGCGCCTTGGAATACGGCATGCCCCCAACCGGCGGCTGCGGTATCGGCATTGACCGACTCATGATGCTGCTGACCAACAGCCCCAGCATTCGCGATGTGATTTTGTTCCCTGCGCTGCGCCGAGAATCTTGAGTCTATACAGATATTTCAGCCACTAGCCCACATATCCATTGCGCGAGCAGCTATGGATTCGATAGCATTTTAGTCACCATTTCACCGATAGCCAGGCTACTCGTGAGGCCTGGTGACTCGATACCAATGAGATTCACCAATCCTTTGACGCGATGCACCGCCTCGCCTTGGATCAAGAAATCTGCAGCAGTCTGGTCTGCTGAAACGATCTTTGGGCGCACACCGCTGTAACTGGGCGTAAGCTGGCCATCACGCAGACCCGGCCAGTATTTGCGTACTTCCGCGTAAAACGCATCGGCGCGACGCGGATCAACGCCGTAGTCTATCTCGTCTGGGTTGGAAATGCCCTCAAGCCACTCCACATCAGGGCCGAATTTGGCTTGGCCACCGAGATCAACCGTGATGTGAACGCCCAGGCCGGCTGCATCAGGAATCGGGTAGATCAAATGCTTGAAAGGCGCTTTGCCGCTGAGTGAATAGTAGTTGCCTTTGGCGTAGTGCGCTTGCGGCACATGCTGAACATCTAGCCCCTTCATGCGCTGCGCAAGCTGCGGGGCATAGAGACCCGCAGCGTTGATCAGCTGCCTGAAACCTATCTCAACTGTCTCTCCACGTGCTCCTGATTCAGTAGCACTCCGCGCATATAGCATGCCGGCGACTGGGCTATTTTTATCTAAAAAATCAATCTTTCGCACCTCGGTGGCCAGCGCCACCATACCGCCCGCATTCTCCAAATCACCTTGCAGAGAAGTCATCAAATTATGGCTACTCACAATGCCGGTGGTGGGCGAATGCAGCGCTGCGATGCATTCGAGCTCAGGCTCAAGCTCTCGCGCTTCTTCTCGTGACAAGCGCTGCACCGGCACGCCATTAGCCACGGCTTGCGCTTCGATTTGGGCAAGTTTGGCTAGCTGTGCATCCTTAGTGGCGACGATCAATTTACCGCACTGTTTGATAGGCAGCCCACGCTCCGAACAGTAGGCATACATCATCTCTTTGCCGCGCACGCAGAGCTTGGCTTTGAGCGAACCAGTGGGGTAATACAGCCCGCCATGCACCACTTCGCTGTTGCGCGAGCTCACGCCTTGGCCGATGGCCTTTTCTTTTTCAATCACCATCACCTCGCGCCCCGTGAGCGCAATTGCTCGGGCTACGGCCAAGCCAACGACTCCCGCCCCGACGACAACGGTATCGACCTGATCCATCGCTTATCTTGGATCGAAGGACTGGAGCGAGAGCACCAGCTGCTTCAAATTCTCACGCAGCGGCGCAAAGCCATCGGTGATCTCCAGCGTCTTCTCATTCATGTAGAGCCCCCGATTGATCTCAATTTGCACGCTATGCCGATGCTGAGCAGGCTCGCCATAGCGGCGTACCAGTTCCACGCCTTTGTAGGGGTGATTCAGAGAAACGCTATAACCCATCTGCACAAGCTGCTCTCGAATAAATAGCAAAACAGCTTCATTCGATGTGCTGTGATCACGATTACCGAGCACGAAATCAGGATGCTTCACACCCGGAAAATCCGTCGCATGACTGCCTGCCACCTCGGGCATGCTGTGGCAATTGATATGCAAGCTGTAGCCATGCCGCGCATGCGCTGAGTCAATCGCCGCTTTGACAGCCGCGTGATACGGCTTCCAGCAGTGATCAATACGTTTCTCCACTTCGCGCACGCTGAGCTGCCGCTGGTAAAGAGGCTCGCCTTCATCCGTCGCTCGCCAAATCAGGCCTTTTCCCAAGCGTCGCTTGGAGAGCACATAGGGATCGCTCATCTCCACCGAATGCGGCCACGCGCCGCTAAGCATATCGGGGTCAACCTCGGTGAGATTGCGGTTCGCATCCAAATAGCTGCGCGGAAAATGCGCCTCGATCCATGCGCAGCCTAGCTCTCTGGCGAAGCCGTAGAGCTTTTCCACATGTGTGTCTTCCGCCGTGCGCAGGCGCGCAAGATCGCAGACGAAGCCGAAATCGGGCGGATAGTATGTCCCACTGTGTGGCGAATCGAGTACGAGTGGCGAATTACCCGGATGCGAAGTTACAAGCTGAGTCATGCCTAGAGCATAAATCAAATGGTTGAGACGTAACTTTCCGTATCGACCTCAGATTGTGATTGCGCGTCATATCTTGCGCCACTCACGTTGTGGCGATTGATCATTTGGTTAAGTTGTTCGAGCTGCGCTGCACTCATAGAGATGTTTTGTGCTGCGAAGTTATCGCGCATGTGCCGCGGATTCGTTGTGCCCGGAATACTCATGATGTGATCGCCTTGTGCGAGCACCCAGGCGAGCGCAAGCTGCGCGAGGCTCACGCCCAGCTCATCGGCCATGGCTTGCATGGGCGGCAAGAGCGCGAGATTCTTTTGCAAATTCTCGCCCTGGAATCGACTCATCGTGCGGCGGATATCCTTCGCATCGAGTGCGTTCACATCGGTCAAACCACCAAAGAATTTGCGAGCCACTGAGCTGAAAGCGACGAAGCCTACGCCCAGCTCTTTGCAGGTTTGCAGCACGGCAATTTCCGGATCGCGCGTCCACAAGCTGTATTCGCTTTGCACGGCTGCAATCGGGTGCACGGCATGTGCCATGCGCAAAGTCACTGCGCCTACTTCTGAGAGGCCAATCGCGCGGATATGCCCCTTGCGCACCATATCACTCAAAGCGCCCACGCTGTCTTCAATCGGTACTTTCTTATCCCAGCGGTGCAGGTAATACAGATCGATCACATCGGTCTGCAAACGGCGCAGGCTGTCTTCCGCCTGGCGCTTCACGGTATCTGGCCGCCCGTCAATCACCCGAGTTGGCTTGCCATCGACAGGAATGATCGCCATCGCGCATTTGCTGGCCAGCGTGTAGCGGTGGCGATGTTTTTTCAACACTTCGCCAATGCGCGTCTCGTTTTTACCGCCGCCATACAGCGTCGCTGTATCCAAAAAATCATAACCAGCATCCAAAGCACCAAGCAATACACGCTCGCCCTGCTCTGCTGATACTGAAGGCCCGTAGGCGTGATCCAAATTCATGCAGCCCAAGCCGATAGGCTGCACAGAGAAGATTCCAATTTGACGCTTATTCATGCTTCGATTATAGGCAAAGATAGCCGTTCACCGGCATAGAATCAGTGGGAGCAGCTATCAAATCAGGAGTGATTACTTGAGTTGCTGCTCTAGGCTATGCAGCACTTGATAGCAAGGCAACACCTGCGCCACCGAGCCATTGGGCTCGCGGCCTTCGCGGATCGCGGCGATAAATTCGCGGTCTTGCAGCTCAATGCCATTCATGCTCACTGCCACTTTACTCACATCGATTTTTTCTTCTTTACCGTTGACCAAATCATCGTAGCGGGCGATGTAGGTGGCTGTGTCGCCGATGTAGCGGAAGAAGGTGCCCAGGGGCCCGTCGTTATTAAAGCTCAGGCTCAGCGTGCAGATTGCGCCATTAGCGGCTTGCAGCTGTATGCTCATATCCATGGCAATGCCAAGCGCGGGATGGATCGGGCCTTGAATCGCGTTGGCTTTCACGACCTGGCTGCCGGTTTGGTATTGGAAAAGATCGACCGTGTGCGCCGCATGATGCCAAAGCAAATGATCCGTCCAGCTGCGGGCTTGGCCGAGGGCATTCATATTCGTGCGGCGGAAGAAATAGGTTTGCACGTCCATTTGCTGGATGTTGAACGCACCGGCTTTGATTTTTTGATTCACATACTGATGAGAAGGATTGAAGCGGCGCGTGTGGCCGCACATCGCCACTTTGCCGCTGGCCTTAGCCGCTTGCACCACCTTTTCGCCATCGGCGTACACGTCGCATAGCGGGATTTCTACTTGCACGTGTTTGCCTGCTTCAAGGCAAGCCAGCGTTTGCGAGGCATGCATTTGCGTGGGCGTGCAGAGGATCACGGCATCGAGTTCTTTGATCTTCAAGGTCTGAGCAAGATCAGCTGTGACATGCTTGATGCCGTATTTATCGGCCACCTCTTGCGTCTTGGCCAAATCACGGCCAATCACGGAGATGACTTTTACGTCATCAATCAGTTTGAGGGCATCCAAATGCTTGATGCCAAATGCACCTGCGCCTGCGAGGGCTACATTGATTGTCATATCAGTTTTCCAGTATCAAATGGCCGACTGCTGTATTGCTTGCAGGCACATGGTAGAAGCGGTGTTTCACGCTCGGGGCTTTGCCTCCGGCGACATCTGCCATCGCGCCGCGTGCGATCAGCCACATCACGAGCTCAATGCCTTCGCTGCCTGCATCACGCACGTAATCGATGTGTGATTTCTTGGCAAGCACTGCGGGGTTGGCAATCAGCTCATCTAAGAAAGCGTTGTCAAACTCCTTGTTGATCAAGCCTGCACGCGCGCCTTGCAACTGATGGCTCATGCCGCCTGTGCCCCAGATTTGTACATTGAGGTCTTCATCAAAGCTCTCAATCGCCTTGCGAATCGCTTGACCGATCTTGAAGCAGCGCTCTCCTGAGGGAATCGGGTAGTGCACCACGTTCACAGCGAAGGGAATCACTTTGCAAGGCCAAGCATCTTTTGCTGGATCTTTCTCGCCGAACATCAAAGACAATGGCACAGACAGGCCATGATCCACCGGCATTTCATTCACGATGGTCAAATCAAAATCGTCTTGAATCACGCTGTGCGCGATGTGCGATGCCAGCTCAGGATGCCCCTGGACGGCTGGCACAGGGCGCGGGCCCCAGCCTTCATCGGCAATTGGATAGCTCGCGCCTGTGCCAATCGCAAACGTAGGAATCATCTCCAAGCTGAAGGCGGTGGCGTGATCGTTGTAAACCAAGAACACGACATCGGGCTTGTTAGCCTTGATCCACTCTTTGGAAAACTCATAACCTTTGAAAAGCGGCTGCCAATAGGCCTCGCCAGTTTTCTTCAAATCCATCGCAGCGCCAATCGCGGGCACGTGCGAGGTGTAAACAGATGCGGTGATTTTTGCCATTATTTTTTTCCCCAATACGAACCCTGTCCACTGCCCTGTGGCTGACGCTCCGGCTGTGCATCGCCGCCCTCGCCCAGCTTGCGGTTGCCCTCAGCGCTGCGCCCGCCGCCAATCATCATGGCTTTGTATTCGTCCTCTGTCATGCCCGTCATGGAGCCAGCCATCTGCTGGAAATTTCGCTCATCGGTGAAGCCGAGCTTGGCCATGAAATAAATGTTGCCGCCCAGCTGAATCATGCGATTGAAATCGCGCGCCAGCGTAGCTTGCTTTTGCTCTTCCGTCATCGCGTATCTATCCAAATAAGCGCGCTCATTGGCTTTGAACTCGGCGCGGTTCGCCGCCTTCATGAGCGACATGCAAAACTGATTCATCCAATAGCCTTTGCGGGCTTGATCAGCATCGAAAATGATCGTGCCGGGGATGTCGGTGTAGGGTTTGTTGAGAGACATATGAGCTTAAAGAGAAATGACGTTGGCAAACTTGGGGCGAGCACGCTCGCTCGCGCCAGTGACAACGCGAAACACACCAAAGCCACGCTGATCTAGCGTCAAGATCGAGGAATTGGCCAACTGGCGATGTAGCCAAAGCACCGTAGCATCCGCAAAATCCATCGGCACTTGAGAATACTGCCGCATCCATGAGGTGACTCGCGGCATCTCATGTGCAGCAAGATGCGTGAGCTGCATCACCTGCGCAGACCATTCCAAACAAGCAATCTGTCGCGCGACATCAAAGGAGAGCATATGGCTGGCTTCGGTCAGCACAGCCTCAGTGCTGTGCAGCGTATAGCGCTTGCTGCTTTTGGCAAACCACGCATGCACCCGCGCATGATCGGCATCAGCAGGATCGAAATAGGCCACCAGAGGGCCTGTATCTACAATCACGGCATTCATGCTGTTTTAGCGCCGCGGCGATCCAACTTGGGGTTGCCACGCAGTGCTTGGCTGTGCTGCGCTGCGTTTTTACTCTTCGCAGCATTTGAAGCTGCTGGCAAATCTGATGTGAGCTTCAAGTACTGAGCATGTGGATCAAGTGCGGTTTGTGCCTCAAGTTGCCGATCAATCAGCCGGCGAATCCATTCACTGCGGGAGACGTGCTCACGCAAAGCCAAGGCAGAAAGACGCGATTCGGTTTCCGGGGGAAGGCGCAAGGAAATCATGATGCACTCCAATCAAGAGATGTATCACATATTGTATGACATTGCCAAATTTCCTTCACACCTCCTCCTCTGGCCAATACAGGCGCATCGGATTGTCCACCAAGAGCTTCTTTCGCAGCTCGGCGGTGCGGGCGATGTGCGGGATGAAATCGACCAAGAGGCCGTCATCGGGCATATGGTCTTTCAAATTCGGATGCGGCCAGTCGGTACCCCAGAGCACGCGATCAGGAAAGCTCTCAACCACTTGGCGGGCGAAGGGGATCACGTCTTGATACGCGTTTTGCTCACCGTTCAGCGCTTTAGGGCCTGTGATGCTCAAGCGCTCGGGGCAACTGACTTTGCTCCACACATTCTCATGCTCACGCATGAATTTCATGAAGAGCGCAAACTCCGCGCCGTCAATCGGCTTGCTTACATCGGGTCTGCCCATGTGATCGACGACCACGGTGGTGGGCAGCGCAGTAAAAAAATCCCAGAGCTCGGGCAAATCTACCGCTTCAAAGTAAATCACCACATGCCAGCCGAGCGGCTTGATGCGGTGTGCGATTTCGAGCAGCTCGTCTTTGGGTGTGAAATCCACGAGGCGTTTGACGAAATTGAAACGCACGCCGCGAATGCCTGTAGCGTGCAAGTCTTGTAGCTCTTGATCCGTCACGCTGCGTTTTACAGTGGCCACGCCTCGCGCTTTGCCACCGGAGCTGCGGCAAGCATCAGCCATCGCGCGATTGTCTGCGCCGTGGCAGGTGGCTTGCACGATCACATTGCGACTAAAACCCAAATGATCACGCAACGCAAAAAGCTGCTGCTTGGAGGCATCGCAAGGCGTGTATTTGCGCTCCGGCGCATAGGGAAACTCTGCTCCGGGGCCAAACACATGGCAATGGGCATCGACTGCGCCTGCGGGCAGTTGAAAGCGCGGTTTGGCTGGGCCTTCGTACCAATCGAGCCAGAGATCGGTTTTGGTGAAATCACCGGAAGTTGGTTTAGTCATATTTCAAAGTCAAAAAATACCGGACGCAAAAGTTGCGCAAAAGCCGCAGAAAAGAAAATTCATGTTGGTATTTTTTGCGTCTTTTGCGTATCTTTTGCGCATTTTGCGTCCGGCATTTGGTTTTTAGTCGATGTACCTAAGACCCGCTTTCGCAAGCGGCTCACGCATGTTGTACATATCCAGCCCTAAAACGCCGCTGGCCAGTTTGTTGCGCTTCTCGCCTTCGTTGGCTTCGCGCGCAAGAGCTGCCTCCAGAGTTTTTTGCACCATGGCTTTGGGCACGATGACCACGCCATCATCATCGGCTACCAACGCATCACCGGGCTGCACACTCATGCCGGCGCACACCACAGGAATATTGACCGAACCAAGCGTCGCTTTGATCGTGCCTTTGCTGCTGATGGCTTTGCTCCAAACGGGGAAATTCATCTCCTTGAGCGTTTTCACATCGCGTACACCGGCATCGATGATCAGGCCGCGAGCGCCACGCGCTTGGAAGCTGGTGGCGAGCAGATCGCCGAAATAGCCGTCTGTGCAATCAGCGGTGATGGCGGCTACGACGATGTCGCCGGGTTGGACTTGCTCGGCAACGACGTGCATCATCCAGTTATCACCGGGGTGCAGCAACACGGTGACGGCCGTGCCACTGACTTGCGCGCCGCTGTAGATCGGGCGCATGTAGGGCTTCATGAGGCCTACTCGGCCCATGGCTTCGTGGACTGTGGCGCTGCCAAGCGCGGCCAGAGCGTCAGTAGCAGCGCGGTCTGCGCGAGTTATGTTGCGGTAAACAACGCCGAGTTCATACATTTTCAATTCTCCAATTCCGTTCGGGCTGAACTTGTCGAAGCCCTTTCAGTTGTCAATTCACCAGCCCTTCGACAAGCTCAGGGCGAACGGGTGTCTTTACTTTCCTTGTTTCTTGAGGCGCGCATCAAGGCGGGAAAACACGCGCCGCGTGTTGCCTTCAAAGATCGCCGCTTTGTCTGCTGCGCTGAGCTGTGTGGACGCATCGATATAGCGCTTGGTATCGTCGTAGTAATTCCCCGTTTGCGGATCAATCCCGCGCACCGCGCCAATCATCTCGCTGGCGAAGAGCACGTTTTTCACGGGAATCACTTTGTTGAGCAGATCAATGCCCGGCTGGTGATAGACGCAGGTGTCAAAGAAAATATTGTTCAGCAAATGCTCTTCTAGCAAGGGCTTTTTCATCTCTTGCGCGAGGCCTCTGAAGCGCCCCCAGTGATAGGGCACAGCGCCGCCGCCGTGGGGAATGAGGAATTTGAGTGTGGGGAAATCTTTGAAAAGATCGCCGCTGAGGCACTGCATGAAGGCTGTCGTGTCTGCATTCAAGTAATGCGCGCCCGTCGTGTGAAAGCAGGCATTGCAGCTCGTGCTCACATGGATCATGGCGGGCAGATCGTACTCGACCATTTTTTCGTAGATCGGATACCAATGTTTGTCTGTGAGTGGTGGCGATGTCCAGTGGCCGCCGCTGGGATCGGGATTCAAGTTGATGCCAACTGCGCCGTATTCTTTGACGCATTTCTCTAGCTCGGGGATGCAGGTACGCGGATCCACGCTGGGCGACTGCGGCAGCATGGCCACGGGTACAAAATGATCGGGAAAGAGCGTGGAGACGCGGTAGCAGAGCTCGTTGCAAATCGCAGCCCAAGTGCTGGATACATTGAAATCGCCAATGTGATGCGCCATGAAGCTGGCGCGCGGCGAGAAGAGCGTCATGTCGTTGCCGCGCTCTTTCATGAGCTTGAGCTGGTTGGCGAGGATGGTCTCTTTGATGTCGTCATCAGAGATCTTGAGATCTGCCACTCGCGGCATCAAGGAAGCGTCTTTGATGCCAGCGATTTGCGCGTTGCGCCAGGTCTCCAGCGCTTTAGGGGCGGTGGTGTAGTGGCCGTGACAGTCGATGATGAGACTCATGTTCTTAAGTACTGCTGAGGAGAAATTAAATGTGATCTGACCCCATTTAATTTGCGGGGGTCATGCCTTGTGATTCTTTGATAGGTATGGCTTGTGCAGAGTTGAGGAAGGCGAGGAATTGCTCGACCGCAGCGGGCGATGATGCATGGATTGGAATGCCTGCGCTGAAGGTGGTGATATAGGCGATGTCTTCAGGCAGCGTGCCAAGCACCTCGATGCCATCTACGTTGATCAATTCTGAGAGCTGCTGGAAACCGAGCTCTGCTTCGCCTTTGGCCACCAAGCTGCCCACGGGCACGCCGGGCGGGGGCACCACTGTTTTCGCTTTTAGCAATTCGGCGATGCCCATTTTCTCGAACAAGCCCACGAGATACACACCACTGGGGCCGGTGGAATAACTGATACTTTTTGCAGCGAATAACGATGCTTTTAGCGAATTAGCCGGCGTAATCATTGCGCGAGCAGCTCCGCTTTTGATAGCAATTGCAACGGGTGATTGCACGATATCCACGCGACTGCCTGCCAGCAAATGCCCATCCGCGATGAGCTTGTCAATCGCATCACTGGCCAAGATCACCACATCAAAGGCCTCTCCCGATTTCACCCGCTTGGCAGCATCCACGCCGCCTACGGATTCGATCTGGATGCGCGAGCCTGATTGCTGCTCGTACACCTCAACCAAGCGCGCCAAGAGCTGACGCGTGGCCATGGAGGAAATGCCTTTGAGGGTGATCGTCATCGCTGTATGGGTTGAATTTATTTGCTGTATTTATCAATCGCAGCGCGCGCCTCAGCGATCAGCTTCGGCCCATCAATGCCTTTGCCTTGCATTTCTTTGATCCAATCTGTCTCTACAGTTGAAGCGGTGCGCTTCCAGCGCTGCGTCTCTGCAATATCCAGAGCAATGATGCGATTGCCAGCTTTGCGCGCAATATCCAAACCAATCGCATCGCCCTCATCCATCGCTTTGCCAAACATCGCAGCAGCTGCCATGCCGGAGTTGTCGTCAATCACCTTCTTCAAATCCGCAGGCAGTTTCTCGTAGGCGGCCTTGTTCATCGAGACGGCGAAAGTCTGCGTGTAAAGGCCTTGTTTGCCGGCGAAGGTGGTGTGGTTTTTCACCAGCTCCGTCACTTTCAATGCAGGCGTGACTTCCCAAGGAATCGTGGTGCCTTGGATCGTGCCTTTTGACAGAGCATCCGTCACGGCCGGCACGGGCATGCCCACAGGCGTGGCGCCGAGCTTGGTGAGCATGTTGGAGATCACGCGCGAGCCGCCGCGAATTTTCATGCCGCGCAGGTCTTCCATGTTCGTCACCGGTTCTTTGGTGTGAAACAAGCCCGCGCCGTGGGTGTGGACGCAGATCAGCTTCACATCCTTGAATTCTTCCATCGCATTTTTTTCCACATACTCTTGGAAAGCGCGAGAGCTGGTTTCAGCGCCGGATGTCATGAAGGGGAGTTCAAACACTTCGCAGCGATTGAAGCGGCCAGCCGTGTAGCCGAGCACCGTCCAGGTGATATCGGCCACGCCGTCGCGGGCTTGATCGAAGAGTTGCGTGGGCGTGCCGCCCAAGGCCATGGCGTTGAACTGCTGAATCTTCAAGCGGCCGCCGGACTCTTTTTCTACTTTTGCAATCCACGGCGCGATGGCCCGCGATGGAATCGTGGCTTGCGCGGGCAGCATTTGATGGAAGCGCAGCGGGCCTTGCTGCGCGATGCCTTGCCCGGTAGCGGCTAGCGCGCCTGCGGCGGCTGTGGCTTGCAGGAAGCCGCGTTTGCTGATATTGGTTGGATGGGTCATGCTTGTCTCCAGAGATATAAGTGAATGTTTGTCTTGCACGTTTCTGACATTTGTATTCTTTCAGTTCCGCGCTTCAGAACAAGCCGGCATGACCGCTAGCAGTTATAAACAAGCTCAATATCAGTAGTTGCCCCATGCCTTAAATGTCAAATAGCGCGCATTATTGGTGCATGGACTTACGCCAACTCGAATATTTCGTCCGTGTTGCTGAGCTGGGCAGCTTCACGCGCGCCGCCCAGCAGCTACGCATTGCCCAGCCCGCACTCTCGCGCCAAGTGCGCCTGCTTGAAGTGGAGCTGCGGCAAAACCTGCTCACGCGCAATGGCCGTGGCGCGATACCTACCGAAGCTGGCAAGCTCATGCTGGAGCATGGGCGAGGTATTTTGCATCAGGTAGAGCGGGCGAAAGAAGATTTAGGCCGCGTGCGCGGCGGGCTCTCAGGCCGTGTGGCTGTGGGCATGCCCACGAGTATCGCGCGGGTGCTGGCTGTGCCGCTCACGCGTGAATTCAGAAAGCAATTGCCCGAAGCGACGATTGCGATCAGCGAAGGCCTCTCTGTGGCCATGCAAGAAGCCTTGGTGAATGGGCGACTGGATATCGCCCTGCTCTACAACGCCATGCCTGCCGCTGATATTGAGCTTGCTCCCTTGTTAGAAGAAGCCTTGTATCTCGTGAAGCCTGCAAGCGCGCAAAGCAAATCGCAGCGCAGTATGCTCCCAGCGAATAAAGCCAAGACGGGCAACATAGCACTGGCTGATATTGCCGATTTACCGCTGGTGATCCCCACGCAGCCCAATGCGATTCGCAATTTGGTGGAAACTCGTTTGGGCGATCTCGGCCTGCGCCCCACGATAGCGCTGGAGATTGATGGCGTGTCTTCCATTCTTGAATTGGTAGCTGATGGCGCAGGCTGCGCCGTATTGCCGCAAAGCGCCGTGGGTAGCGCCTCAGCGATGCAGCGCTTTGACATTTCGCAGATTGACGGCCTGCTCTCGCGCTTATCCATTGCCACCAGCGCGCAGCGCCCCAGCACGCTGACGCAGCGCGCCATGCTGGAGCTCATTGGCAGCTTAGCCAAGCCGCTCATCGTGACTCAACCGTAATGCGTTCTTAACTTTATCGTTCGTCACACTATGATTTCTATAGCGCTTCGCGCAGTTTTTTTGCCGGTGATTGCTCTTTTTTGCTCTCAAATCTTTGCTCAGGCAGCGGTTTATCCAAACAAACCCATACGCATGATCGTGCCCTTCACACCCGGCGGCACAACGGATATCTTGGCACGAGCCATCGGTGTAGAACTGACGAAATCGTTGGGGCAAAGCGTGGTGATTGACAACGTGGCCGGCGCAGGTGGCAGCATTGGCGCAGAGCGCGCAGCCAAGGCCGCACCCGATGGCTACACGCTCATGATGGGGCATATTGGCACGCTCGCTGTGAACCCAAGCCTCTATCCCAAGCTGCCGTATGACCCCGTGAAAGACTTCGCACCCGTCGCTTGGGTGGCGCGCGTGCCCAATGTGTTGGTGGTGCATCCGAGCGTCCCGGCAAAGAATCTTAAAGAGCTCGTGGCCTATCTCAAAGCCAACCCCGGCCGCCTGAACTACGGCTCCGGCGGCAACGGCAGCGCCGCCAATCTCGCCACTGAGTATTTCAAGATGCAGACGGCCACGAGCCTCGTGCATATCCCTTATCGCGGCACGGCCCCAGCAGTCAACGACCTGCTCGCCGGGCAAATTCAAGTCATATTCACCGGCGCGCCCGCTCTCGTTGGCCACATCAAATCCGGCGCGGTGCGAGCGCTGGCCGTCTCAAGCCCCAAACGCCTCGATGCCCTGCCCGATCTGCCTACCGTCAACGAAGCGCTAGCCCTCAAAGACTTTGAAGCCGATCAATGGTATGGCGTCGTCGCTCCCACTGGCACGCCGCGCGAGATAGTGATGAAGCTCAATGCGCAGATCAACACAGCTTTGACTTCTGAAGCACTCAAAGCCCGCTTGAATTCCGAAGGCGCAATCGCCACGCCCACCACACCCGAAGCCTACGGCCAACTCATCGTGAGCGAGATCGCACGGTGGAAACCGGTGATGACATCGGGGCGGGTGAAGGCAGATTGAATGCAAATCACTGCTTCGCTTTCAGTGCAACGCGCCGAAGAGATCGCTAGCAGCCTTGATCTGCGCAAACTCCCTGCAGACTTTTACGCCAACCCCTACCCCATCTACGACTGGCTGCGCGAGCATGAGCCCATTCGCCGCATGCCCGATGGCAGCTTGTTTCTCACGCGGCATGCCGATCTGGTGAGCGTGTACAAAGATGCGCACACTTTCAGTTCTGACAAGCAAGCGGAGTTCACCCCAAAATATGGCGCGGGAAGCCCCCTTCACGAGCACCACACCACCAGCCTCGTCTTCAACGATCCGCCTTTGCACACCCGGGTGCGCAAGATCATCATGGGCGCACTCTCTCGCCGTGCGATTGCTGAAATGGAAGCGGGCTTGATCGAATTGGTGGATAGCCTGCTCAACAAAATCGAAGAAAAAGGTGGGGGCGACTTAATAGAAGACTTCGCATCAGCCATCCCGGTAGAGATCATCGGCAATCTCCTCGGCATCCCACGTCAAGAGCGAGAGCCACTGCGCGCCTGGAGCCTCGCCATCCTTGGCGCGTTAGAGCCCAAGCTGAGCTCTACCCAAGAGGCGCTCGGCAACAAAAGCGTCACCGAATTCAAAACCTACCTGCAAGGCTTGGTCAAAGAGCGTCGAAAACACCCCGGCGATCCAGAGCACGACGTGCTCACCCGCCTCATCCAAAGCGAAGCCGAGCTCACGGAAACCGAGCTGCTACAAAACTGCATCTTCATCCTCAATGCCGGGCACGAAACCACCACCAACCTGATCGGCAACGCCCTCATCGCCCTGCAAGAGCATCCCCAAGCCCTACAGTATGCGCTATCAATACATGAGCGCAATACCCAAGAAATACGCCGGCAAACCACTCATTTCGATCAAAATTCATCAGAAAAAATGAGTTTTGAAGCCCCATCGGCGACTCAATGGGACACCGCCATCGACGAATTCCTCCGCTTCGAATCCAGCAACCAACTCGGCAACCGCCGCGCCACCCGCGATTTCGAACTCGCCGGCCAAACCTACCCCGCCGGCACACTGCTCACCCTATGCATAGGCGCAGCCAACCGAGACCCCAGCGTTTTCGACAAACCGAACGAACTTAACCTAGCCAGAACCCCCAACAAACACCTCGCCTTCGGCTTTGGTATCCACCAATGCGCCGGCCTGTCGCTGGCCCGCCTAGAAGGCCGAATCGCCATCTCCAGATTTCTCCAGCGCCTCCCCAATTACCAGCTCACACAAGCGCCCGTGCGCGGCGGCAGAGCAAGGTTCAGGGGATTTTTAAAGGCCGACTTCGCGGTTTGCTGATAAAATGTACAGGTGTCTAAAAGCCGCTCTACCAACATCGCACGCGTCGATATCCGCTCCTCAGCAGCGGAATATCTGACCTTCATCGCCGCCACGGGATCGCGAGAAACCAGCGTTGAAATGCGATACCAAGACGAGAATATTTGGCTCACTCAAAAAATGATGTCCGCTCTCTACGACGTGGATGTGCGCACGATCAACGAACATCTACAGAAAGTGTTTAACGACGGCGAGTTGATTGAACACGAGGCAACTGTCCGGAATTTCCGGATAGTTCAGACCGAAGGCGATAGGCAGGTCACGCGGGACACCAAACACTACAACCTGCAAGTCATCATTGCCGTGGGTTTCAAAGTCAACAATCCGCGCGCCGTGCAGTTTAGAAAATGGGCTGGCCAGATTGTGAAGGATTACACCATCCAAGGCTGGACGATGGATGTGGATCGGCTGAAAAAGGGGCATCTTTTCACCGACGAGTACTTTGATCGGCAACTCCAATACATCCGCGAAATCCGCTTGTCTGAGCGAAAGTTCTATCAAAAAGTGACGGATTTATATGCCACGGCTTTTGATTACGACAGCAATGCACAAACGACCCGAGATTTTTTCGCACTGGTGCAAAACAAGCTGCACTGGGCTGTGCACCGCCACACAGCAGCAGAGGTCATCGTCGCACGGGCAGACTCCAGCAAAGTACACATGGGGTTGACCGCTTGGGAAGCCGCGCCGCAGGGAAAAATCATCAAAGCCGATGTGGCCATCGCCAAGAATTATCTCGATGCAAAAGAGCTGGAATACCTTGAGCGAATTGTGTCGGTCTATCTAGATTTCGGTGAACTCCAAGCCGTGAGAAAAATTCCTATGACGATGGCCGATTGGGCCAAGCGTTTGGATGGTTTCTTGGAATTCAATGGCAACGAAATCCTGACGGGCGCAGGCAAGATTTCCCATGAGCAGGCCAAGCTGCACGCCGAGAGCGAATTCGAAAAATACCGCATCGTGCAAGATCGCCTGTTTGAGAGCGATTTTGATCGCATGCTCAAGGCGCTGCCACCCACCCCGTAAAATCGCTGGGTGACTACTTCCCAGCCCTTTCCCCAGCCTCTCACCCAAGCCCTGATCTTCGACATGGATGGCACCATGATCGATTCGATGCCTTATCACGCGCAATCTTGGGGCGTGTTTGCCCAGCGCCATGGCGTGAAGATGGAGTTGGCCGAGCTGATGCGGCGCACCACCGGGCGCACGGGCACGGAATGCATGGAGGAATTGTTTGGCCGCAGCATGAGCGCTGCCGAGGCGCTGCCGCTGGTGAAAGAGAAAGAGCAGATTTACCGGGATTTGTTTGCGCCGGTGTTTGCTGAGGTGCGAGGCTTCAAGGCGTTTGAAGCGGCGGCACGTGCGCTGGGCTTGAAGATTGCTGTGGGCACTGCAGGAGATATTCATAACGTGGAGTTCGCTCTGTCACATTTGAAGATGAGACAAGCGCCGCAAGCCGTGATCCGTGGCGATATGGGGCTGCCGGGCAAGCCCGAGCCTGCTATATTTTTGGAAGCAGCTCGCGCAGTATCTGTGCCGGCGAATGCCTCAATTGTCTTTGAAGATGCCCCTTTAGGCATCGAAGCCGCGCGGCGTGCCGGCATGCGAGCTGTGGCGATTTGCAGCACGCATAGCGCGCAAGAATTGGCGGGTGATCATGTGATCGCTGCCGTGAAAAACTATGAAGAATTGATGGCGCAGGGCTTTTTGCAGAGCTTGCGCCTGAGTGTTTAGAAATCAAAGAGAGAAATCAAGATGTTCAAGGAAGGCTCTGCCACCCCCACCCTCATCAAGCGCGAGGATTACACGCCGCCGCCGTTTTGGATCGACACCGTGGATCTCACCTTTGATCTCGATCCCGCCAAGACGCGCGTGCTCAGCAAAATGCATGTGCGCCGCAATGCCGATGCGCCCCAGGATGCCCCGCTGCGTTTGATCGGCGAGGAGCTCAATCTCGCTCGTGTGCTGGTCAACGGCGCAGGCTGCTCTTTCAAGATGGATGGCGAGACGCTGGTGCTCGATGGCCTGCCCGCAGAATGCGATCTGGAAATCTTCACCACCTGCAATCCCGCGAAAAACACCTCGCTGACGGGCTTGTATGTGAGCCAAGACACCTTTTTCACGCAGTGCGAAGCCGAGGGCTTTCGCCGTATTACGTATTTCCTAGACCGGCCTGACGTGATGGCCAGTTACTCAGTCACGCTTCGTGCCGATAAAGCGCTCTATCCCGTCTTGCTCTCCAATGGCAATTTGGTCGAAAGCGGCGATCTGCCCGAAGGCAAGCATTTCGCCAAATGGGTCGATCCCCACAAAAAGCCTTGCTACCTCTTCGCGCTAGTTGCCGGCAAACTCGTCGCCCGCGAGCAGCGCATCACCTCCCGCTCCGGCAATGATCATCTGCTGCAAGTCTTCGTGCGCCCCGGTGATCTGGATAAAACCGAGCACGCGATGAATTCGCTCATGGCCTCTGTCGCGTGGGATGAAGCCCGCTTTGGCCTCCCGCTCGATCTGGAGCGCTTCATGATCGTCGCCACGAGCGACTTCAACATGGGCGCGATGGAAAACAAAGGCCTCAATATCTTCAACACCAAATACGTGTTGGCCAATCCTGCTACCGCAACGGACACGGATTACGCCAACATCGAGAGCGTTGTCGGCCATGAGTATTTCCATAATTGGACGGGCAACCGCATCACCTGCCGCGATTGGTTTCAGCTCTCGTTGAAGGAAGGCCTCACCGTCTTCCGCGATCAAGAATTTTCCCAAGACCTTTGCCCCACGCCTTCTGCGCGGGCTGTCAAACGCATTGAAGATGTGCGCGTGCTGCGCCAAGCCCAGTTCCCCGAAGATGCTGGCCCGATGGCGCATCCCGTGCGCCCGGATCAATACCAAGAGATCAACAACTTCTACACCGTCACCATCTACGAAAAAGGCGCAGAAGTCGTGCGCATGATGCAAAGCTTGGTAGGCCGCGCAGGCTTCGCACGCGGCATGACGGAATACTTCCATAGACACGACGGCCAAGCCGTGACTTGCGATGATTTCGCCAACGCGATTGCCGCCGCCAACCCAGGTTCTGCGTTAGAAAAACTGCTGCCCCAATTCCTGCGTTGGTATGCCCAAGCCGGCACACCGCGTCTCAAAGCGCAAGCTGTCTATGACGCTGCCGCCCAGACCTATACGCTTCATTTTTCGCAGAGCTGCCCCAGCACCCCCGGTCAAGATCACAAAGAGCCCTTCGTGATCCCGCTGGCTCTTGGTTTGGTCAATCCTGCCACTGGGCAAGACATGCCATTGCAGCTTGCCAACGAGGCTCAAGCCGTCGCCGGCCAGCGCACGCTTGTGCTCACGCAGGCTCAGGAGAGCCTGCAGTTCATTGGCGTACCCACTGAGCCTGTGCCATCACTCCTGCGCGGCTTCTCTGCACCAGTCATTTTGGAATTTGATTACAGCGAAGATGAGCTGCTGGCTTTGCTCGCGCATGACATGGATCCCTTCAACCGCTGGGAAGCTGCGCAGCGGCTGGCAATGCAAGCCGCGCTCTCTGCTCTGAATCCGAACACTACTAAATCTGTAGCAAACTCCTCAGATTTCATCCCAGCCCATGGCCAATTTGATGCTCAAAACTTCGCTAAAACTAAGTTTGTAGCGGCGCTGCGCCATGTACTGCGCGACCAATCACTGGATGCAGCCTTCAAAGAGCTCGTGCTCACCCTACCCTCAGAGACCTATATCGCCGAGCAACTGGAGACGGTCGATCCGCAAGCCATCCACGCTGTGCGCGAAGGCATGCGCCAAGCGCTGGCCACGGCCTTGTTTGACGATTGGGCAGCCGCTTACGAGGCCAACAAAGACACGGGCAGCTACACACCCGATGCCATCAATTCAGGCCGCCGCTCGCTCGCCAACCTCGCCCTGCATATGCTTTGCCTGGGATCGACTGAGGCAGCAAGAGACGTATGGCACGGGAAAGCCTACCAACGCTTCAAAGATGCTGCGAACATGACCGACCGCTTCGGCGCACTCAGCGCTCTAGTGGGCAACCGCAGCGCACATGCAGCGCCCGCCCTGGAGAAATTCCACGCGATGTTTGCCAACGAAGCTTTGGTGATCGACAAATGGTTTGCCCTGCAAGCTGGGTCATCCGACGCAGGCGGCGACATACTGCCCAAAGTACGCGCCCTCATGCAACACCCCGATTTCAACCTCAAAAACCCCAACCGCGCCCGAAGCCTGATCTTCAGCTATTGCAGCGCCAACCCAGCCGCCTTCCACCGCAGAGATGCCGCAGGCTATGTCTTCTGGGCGGATCAAGTACTTGCTTTGGATGCACTCAACCCCCAAGTCGCCGCCCGCTTAGCTCGCGCCTTGGATCGCTGGAAGAAACTTGCGCAGCCTTATCAAGATGCAGCCAAGCATGCGATTGAGCGTGTGGCAGCTAAAGGCGATTTGAGCAACGATGTGCGCGAGGTTGTCTCGCGGGCTTTGGCGGCTTGAGGCTTCTCAACATCCAAATACCGGACGCAGAGGACGCAAAGGTTACGCAGAAGAAATACCAAAAAAGAAAAAGGCGGAATCAAAGTTCTTCATTGGTATTTTTTTGCGTCTTCTGCGTAACCTTTGCGCCCTCTGCGTCCGGTCTTAATCTTTGAATTTGAATTCAATCGAACATCATGAACAAACCCATCTCCCTCTCCCGCTATCTCCTAGAAAAGCAGCGCGAAAGCAAAAATGAATCCGTCCCCCAAGGCCAGATTCCCCCGAAGCTTCGCCTGCTACTAGAAATCGTTGCCCGCGCCTGCAAAAGCATCAGCCATGCCGTCAACAAAGGCGCATTAGGCGGCGTGCTGGGCACGGCAAGCACGGAAAACGTCCAAGGCGAGATGCAAAAGAAGCTCGACATCATCGCCAACGAAGTGCTGATCGAAGCCAACGAATGGGGCGGCCACTTGGCAGCCATGGCCAGCGAAGAGATGGACAGCATCTACGTTGTGCCCAATCGTTATCCGCAAGGCGAATACCTGCTGCTGTTTGACCCACTCGATGGCTCATCGAATATCGACATCAACGTCAGCATAGGCACCATCTTCAGCGTTCTCAAAAAGCCCGAAGGCTCTGATGCTGTGACTGAGCAAGATTTCCTCCAAGCCGGAAGCAAGCAAGTAGCAGCCGGCTACTGCATCTACGGCCCGCAAACCACCCTCGTGCTCACTGTTGGAGCGGGTGTGGTCATGTTCACGCTAGATCGTGAGCAAGGCAGCTTCGTGCTCACCGATAGCGACGTGCGCATCCCTGAAGACACCAAGGAATTCGCCATCAACATGAGCAATATGCGCCACTGGGCGCCGCCTGTGCGCCGCTACGTTGATGAATGCTTGGCCGGCAAAGACGGCGTACGCGGCAAAGATTTCAATATGCGCTGGATCGCTGCTATGGTGGCTGATGTGCATCGCATCTTGACGCGCGGCGGCATTTTCATGTACCCCTGGGATAAACGCGAGCCCGAGAAAGCCGGCAAGCTGCGCCTCATGTATGAAGCCAACCCGATGAGCTGGCTGATCGAGCAAGCCGGCGGCGCAGCCACCAATGGCAAAGAGCGCATCATGGACATTCAGCCCAGCAAATTGCACGAGCGAGTGAGCGTGATTTTGGGGAGCAAAAACGAGGTGGAGCGCGTCACCGCCTATCATCTTGAGTCGAAATGACAGGCTATAATTGAAGGCTTAGCCGGTGTAGCTCAGTCGGTAGAGCAGCTCATTCGTAATGAGAAGGTCGGGTGTTCGATTCATCTCTCCGGCACCAAAATCAAAAGTCTCTGGTTAGCAAAAACCAGAGACTTTTTTGTTGCCATGTTCTAGCTCTTCGCGCCCATCGTCAGCGCGATTTGCTTTTGCAGAGCCAGCTCCTGCTCATTTGGAGCGCTTTTCGTATCCCAGCCGGCCAAATGCTGCTCAGCAACATCGGCAAGCGCCGTGATCCAAGCCTGAGAATCGTTCAGACAAGGGATATAGCTGAATTCTTTGCCTCCGGCATGCAGAAATGCCTCCTTGGCTTCCATCGAGATTTCTTCTAGGGTTTCTAAGCAATCCACTGGAAAGCCAGGGCACATCACTTCCACGCTCTTCACACCCTTTTTCGCCATCTCGATCAGCGTGGGCTCGGTATAGGGCTCCAGCCATTTGGCTTTGCCAAAACGCGATTGGAAGGTGACTTTATATTGCTCTTTGGAAAGCCCCAAGCGCTCAGCCAGCAAACGCGCAGTTTTGTAGCATTCACAGTGGTAGATGTCGCCCAGATGAAGTGTGCGCTCGGGCACGCCATGAAAGCTCATCACGAGCTGATCGGCTCGGCCATTGGCAAGCCAATGGCCACGCACGCGCTGCACCAGTGCTTCAATGAAGCCGGCATGATCGTGATAATGATTCACAAAGCGCAGCTCAGGCACGGTGCGCGTTTTGGCGGCCCAGGTGTAGACGGCATCAAACACGCTGGCGCTGGTCGTGCCACTGTATTGCGGATAGAGCGGCAAGATCAAGATGCGCTTGAAGCCCTCAGCCTTTAGCGCAGCAAGCTGCGAAGGAATGCTCGGATTGCCATAGCGCATGCCCAAGAGCACTCTCACGCGGTGGCCGCGCTGCGCCAAGCTGCCCTGCAGCAAAAGCGCATTTTTCTCGCTCCATACCTTGAGCGGCGAGCCGCCACCCTGCCCGCTGGCATCTGGCGCGATCCAGATGCTTTCGTATTTCTTGGCTGATTTGGCGGGGCGAAAACGCAAGATGATGCCGTGCAAGATCAGCCACCAAATCGGCTTGGGAATTTCCACCACGCGATGGTCGCTTAAAAACTCGCCCAAATATCTGCGCAGCGCTGGCGCGGTGGGCGCGTCGGGTGTGCCGAGGTTGCAAAGTAATACCGCAGTACTCGATTGAAATTTATTTGTGCTGCCGTGGGCATACACAGGTTCTTTTTGGAAGCTCATTGCTATATTCTCTCGCATCATGCTGTACCGAGAAAACATCAGGGCCATTAGCTTCGATTTAGACGACACCCTCTGGCCAATTTGGCCTGTGATCCAGCGCGCAGAAAAAGCACTGCTCACTTGGCTGGGCTCTCATGCGCCCATGACGGCGGCCTTGTTTGCTTCGCCCAACGCCATGCGCGAGATTCGGGAGCATATGCATGATGTGATCCTGAAAAACAAACCGGAATTAGCGCATAACTTGAGCGCCATCCGCAAAGAATCGATTCGATTGGCGCTCTACAGAGCGGGAGATGATCCGCTCTTGGCTGATCCAGCCTTTGATGTTTTCTTTGCAGAGCGAAATCGCGTTGAATACTATGAAGATGCTTTGCCAGCCTTGAAAGCTTTGGCCCAGCGCTATCCTCTGATCGCTTTATCCAACGGCAATGCTCGGCTCGATTGGGTGGGCATCGCGCATTATTTTCAGGACAGTTTGAGCGCCGCAAGCTTCGGTGTGAGCAAACCCGATGCGCGCATCTTTCATGAAGCCGCTCGCTTAGCTGGCGTCAAGCCTGAGCAGATGCTGCATGTGGGCGACGACATGACGCTGGATGTCCAAGGTGCACTCAAAGCTGGCATGCAGGCCGTCTGGCTCAACCGGCGCGACCAGCCTTGGCCTGATGAAGTTGCAGATTTTCAAGCGCCCACCTTGGAAATCACATCTTTGGCTGAATTGACGGATTGTTTGGGCTGCTAGGCAAGGCTCTGTTGGCGTGCAGCCACTTTATTTTGCGCCGAAATTTTGCGTCCAATAGATGTTGTATGCCGCCGCGCCAGATGCCGGCACAGCGCAGGCCAAAGCAAAGTCTTTGTAGCTGGCTCGCATGATGTTTGCACAATGCCCAGAGCTGCTCAGCCAGCCTTGCATCACGGCATCCATCGTGCCGTAGCCGGCTGCGATGTTTTCCCCGGTGTATCGACCGTAGCCCGCTTTCTCTGTGCGGTCAAATGGAGACAGGCCATCAGGATTGGTGTGACTGAAATAGTTGCGAGTGGCCATGTCTGCGGAATGAGCCAAAGCCGCATTGGCCAACTGATCATTCCATTGCAGCGCTGGCGCGGCGGGAAAGAACGTGCTGCCGCAGTTGCGCGCCACGGCTCGGGCGGCGTTTACGGCGTTTAGCGCTTCTTGTGGCGATTTGATTTGCGTGCAGCTGACGAAGTTTGAATTCGTTGCGGCTGACGCGCCCGCAGGGGACATGCCTGCCGTGCTGGGTGCACCAGAAGCTGGGCTGGCGCTCGCTGCGTTGCCAGCATTTGGCGATGGACTTGCGCTGGACGCTACGCCACCATCGCCACCGCCGCCGCAGGCCACGAGAAACAGACTCAGCGCAGTACATGCGCAGGAGAGCAAGTAGGTTGATGGATTTCTTTTCAAGTTCACAAACAGAGTTTTCCATGAATTAGTGCATATCTCGCACTGTCTGCAAACACTTATGCTTCTTACAAGTTAACGCATCCCACTATGGTTTTTCAACAGCACACGATGGCTTGATGGCCGTTTGTCAAGCTCGATAAGCATAAAATCACGATCAAATCAACAACTCACGAGCATCAAACCTGCGCTAAACGCTATGAAAATAATAGTCATCACTGGAGCTTCGGATGGCATTGGCGCGGAGATCGCGCGACAATTGGCGGCATCACACAAAGCCGAAGTAGGTCTTGTTTTGGCGGCGCGCAAGATGGCTGCGCTGCAAGCTGTGGCCGCGCAGTGCGAAGCTTTTGGAGCGCAAACACACTGCGTACCTACCGATGTTGGTGTGCGCGAAGATTGTGCTTCGCTCATGGCTCAAACCGTCGCAAAGTTCGGGCGGATCGACGGCTTGATCAACAATGCGGGCATTTCTGCGCAGGCTTTGTTTGAAGAAGTGGCCGCTGACAAGCTCGGTTGGTACGAAGACGTGATGCGGGTGAACCATTGGGGCAGTGTGTGGTGCACGCATGCAGCTTTGCCATATTTGATCACTGCAAAAGGATCTGTTGTTGCGGTGAGTTCGCTGGCAGGTATCGTGGGTGTGCCGGGGCGCACGGCTTACAGCGCTTCCAAGTTTGCGCAGGCAGGCTTTTTTGAAGCGCTGCGCACGGAGATGATCTCGCACGGCGTGAGCGTGACGACTGCCTATCCCGGCGTGGTGCTCACGCAGATTCGCCAGCATGGGCTCAATGCAAATGGTGAGGCATTGGGATCGAGCGGCTTGAAAGAGGATGGAGCGATGACTGTCGACGTTTGTGCTCGCTTGATCATTGATGGCATGAACACAAGGCAGCGGGAAGTGGTGATGACGGGCAAAGGCAAGCTGGGGCGCTGGCTCAAGCTCCTCGCACCAGGCTTGGTCGAGAAAATGGCATTGAATGCCGTCAAAACTGAATTTCAGCCGAAATGAAACAGGGATTTTGAGCATGCACGGAACTGAAGCCGTCTCTCCTTGGGTGGCGCGTTGGAGCCATCTTGTGCCAAGCGATAGAGTGGGCGGGCGCGTGCTGGATGTCGCATGCGGTGCTGGCCGGCATTTTTTGTATTTTTTGAGGCAAAAAAGACCTTTAGTCGGCATAGATATTGCGCAAGCAGCTATCGAAAGCATAGCTAATCAACTGGATGCTGAAGAGCGCAAGCGCAGTCAATTGATCCAAGCGGACATTGAAAACGGCGTATGGCCGCTGCCTGGCGAGCAGTTCGCCGGTGTAATCGTCACGAATTACCTCTGGCGGCCCTTACTTCCAACTGTTGTGCAAAGCGTGGCCGAAGATGGCGTATTGATCTACGAAACTTTTTGCTCAGGCAACGAAACGGTGGGCAAACCTTCGCGCCCCGACTTTTTGCTGCAGCCCGGCGAGTTGCTCACTGTTTGTTTGGATCACGGCTTGAGGGTGATCGCCTATGAAGACGGCTTTTTAAGCGCTCCGGATAGATTCATGCAACGGATCGTGGCGGTGCGCGAAAATTCTGCATCAATATCCCCCGTGCGCCACCCTCTCAAGCCCTAAATCTTGCCACCCTCGCAGGTAGAATTGCGTTATGAAACAAATTACCGGAAGCATTGTGGCCTTGGTAACCCCGTTCCATCCCGATGGAAGCGTTGACTACCCCACTCTGCGAAAATTGATTGACTGGCATATTGCCGAAGGCACGGATTGCATCGGCGTGGTGGGCACCACCGGCGAATCTCCCACGGTGAGCGTGGATGAGCATTGCGAAATCATTCGCGTCTCGGTAGAGCAGGCCAACAAGCGCGTGCCGATCATGGCGGGCTGCGGCGCGAATTCCACCAAAGAAGCGATTGAGCTGGCCAAGTTTGCACGCGGCGTGGGGGCGGATTGCCAGCTCCAAGTCGTGCCCTACTACAACAAGCCCACGCAAGAAGGCCAGTTTCAGCATTTCAAAGCGATTGCCGAGGCCACAGGTGATTTGCCCATCGTGCTTTACAACGTGCCTGGCCGCTCGGTGGCCGATATGGCTCATGACACGGTGCTGCGTTTATCCCAAGTCAAAGGCATCATTGGCATCAAAGAAGCGACGGGCAACATCGAGCGCGCTCAATGGTTGATCAAAGATGCCCCTGAAGGCTTTGCCATTTACTCGGGCGATGATCCTACGGCCGTAGCTCTCATGCTTTGCGGCGGCCATGGTAATGTGAGCGTGACGGCCAACGTCGCCCCAAGGTTGATGCATGAGCTGTGCGTCGCAGCGATAGCGGGAGATCGCGTTACGGCCATGGCGATTCAGAAGAAACTTTTACCACTTCATAAGCATCTCTTCGTTGAAGCCAATCCCATTCCTGTGAAATGGGCGCTAGGCCGGATGGGCTGGGCGGGCAGCACCCTTCGTTTGCCGATGACAGCCATGTCACAATCAAACGTTCCCACCGTGGAAGCCGCACTTAAGTCGGCTGGATTGATCTAGGATTTTTATGTCATTTCGCATCTCTACCCCCATCGCCCTCGCAGCAGTTCTTGCTTTGGCAGGCTGCTCAGCATTGCAACCTGATCGTATCGATTACAAAAGCGCGACCAAATCAGCCACGCTGGAAGTTCCACCGGATCTAACGGCGATTGGCCGCGATGCCCGCTACAACGTACCCGGCGCTGCGGTTACCGCCAGCTCCTTCAAGACCGGGCAAACGCAAGCTGGCGTGCCTATCGCTGCGAATTCTGTTTCTGACGTGCGCATCGAACGCTCGGGCAACCAGCGCTGGCTGGTGGTGGCTCGCCCCGCCGATCAGCTCTGGGGGTCAGTGCGTGATTTTTGGCAAGACACAGGTTTCTTGCTTAATATTGATCGCCAAGACATCGGCGTCATGGAAACAGACTGGGCCGAGAACCGCGCCAAACTGCCGCAGGATTTCATACGCAATACCATTGGAAAAATCATTGATAGCTTGTACGATACTGGTGAACGCGACAAATTTCGTACACGCTTAGAGCGCAACGGAAACACCACTGAAATCTACATATCCCATCGCGGTATGGTAGAAAAGCTAGTGGGAGGAACAAGTAGCGCCAATGCAGAGCGTACAACCTGGGAGCCTCGCCCTGCGGATCCGGAGCTAGAGACTGAAATGCTGCGCCGCATGATGCTTAAGCTGGGTGTCAGTCAAGAACAGGCCAAATCACAAGCAGCCGCTGGTGTAGCCAGCAAACCCACCTCTCGCATTGCCAACACCAACGGTGTGCCTGTAGTGCAAGTTGATGATGGCTTTGATCGCGCATGGCGCAGAGTTGGCTTGAGTCTGGATCGCACGGGCTTCACTGTTGAAGATCGCAACCGTGCCGATGGTATTTATTTCGTGCGCTATGTCGAACCCAAGGCGGACGGCAAAGAACCTGGATTCTTCGCGAAGCTGTTTGGCTCAAGCAAGGATGCCGCGCCACTCAAATTCCGCATCGCCCTGCGCAGCCAAGGCGAATCCACCACCGTCTCTGTGCTCAATGCAGCGGGTAGCCCCGAAAGCTCAGAGAATGCGCAGCGCATCGTGAAGGTACTGGCCGACGATTTGCGCTGATCTTTTCTCCGCACAAGAATCGAGCCAGCCTCTGAGCTGGCTTTTTTCATGCCTAGAATGCTTGCATGCCTGCTGCATCCACCGCTCCCCTTGCCGAACGCCTACGCCCCAAAACGCTGGGCGAAGTGATCGGCCAGCAGCATCTCTTGGGCGAGGGCATGCCGCTGCGGGTGGCTTTTGAATCGGGCGTGCCGCACAGTTGCATTCTTTGGGGTCCCCCCGGTGTGGGCAAGACGACGATTGCTCGGCTCATGGCCAGCAGTTTCAATGCGCAGTAC
>JAAFJC010000079.1 GCA_013297925.1 Comamonadaceae bacterium | reverse complement strand
GCATGATTTATTTTAACCCAACTAGTTGGGTTTCATGCAATGTAACTACAGTTGCAATGGCTGGGTACTATTTCTTGCTCGGCGGCAAATCAGTGCAACTCCCATGCGCCACTTCCGCTGCCATGCCGATGCTTTCGCCTAGCGTGGGGTGCGGGTGAATGGTTTTGCCGATGTCTACTGCGTCTGCGCCCATCTCGATGGCTAGGCAGATTTCGCCGATCATGTCGCCAGCGTGGGTGCCTACCATGCCGCCGCCTAGGATTTTGCCGTGGCCGTGGGCTTCTGGGCTGTCATCGAAGAGGAGCTTGGTGAAGCCTTCGTCTCGGCCATTGGCGATGGCGCGGCCAGATGCCGTCCAAGGGAAGAGGCCTTTTTTGACTTTGATGCCTTGCGCTTTCCCGACTCACTAGGCCTTGAAATCTGGGCTAGAGGCTCATGCACGTTCACGCGAGATGAGCTGATGCAATAGTCGCAGGCGGTTAGCCAATTCTTTGCATAGAGTTTGCAATATTTGCTGTGCCAGCGCAGGGTGCTTCTGGCTGAGTGCATCAAAATTTTCTCGACTCAAGGTGAGTGAAACCAAGGGCTCGATGGCCACCACGTCAGCGGCGCGAGGAGAGCCATCTAAAAAACCCATTTCGCCCAAGATAGCGCCTGCATCAACCCCTGCAAGGCGAATTGTTCCGCCCTGAATCAACACATCAGCGCGGCCGCTGGCAATCACGTGCAGGTCGCGTGTTTTTTCCCCTAGCCGCAATACATATTCACCTGCTGCGTAGTTGCGCCGCTCAAAACAACTTCTCAAAAGGGTTTGAGCGGACGTGTCAAGATCGACTAGTAAAGCATTCAAGTGCGAAGCATCGCCGGCAGCGGGGTCTTTCTCCGGGCGCTGTTCCCCTAGCAGCAGGTTCTCGCAATGCTCGAGGGCGCGATCCAGATCGGCAAAACCCTCCAGTTGGTCTAGGCGAGAGGAGTGGAACACCTTCACGCCACGCAAGGCGACGGATTTCTCAAAGCGATCCAGCGTGAGCGCCAGCGTGGTGTCATGCGACACCACTGCACGCCAATCCAAAATGAGCCACTGCGGCTGGGTCTGGTGCGGCAGCAGGGCTTCAATTTCAGCGCGCAGGCTGCGCGCCACACCAAAATACAGTGCACCTTGCAACCTCACACTCAAAATCCGCTTGCCGTGCCGCATCAGCAGCGTAGTGTCACTTGCAGAGCGCGCGCAATTTGATCGCCAAGCCCTGCCGTCATGCGCATCCTTGATGGGGCTTTTACCGTTGCGTTTTGCAAACAATACCAGCCCCATCACCATGCCTGCCAGCAAGGCAGCCACCATGTTGGCCATCGCACCCAAGGCTGTCACCAAAACTACAATCAACAGGTCTTCCCGTTGCATTGCGCTGGTGGCTTGTCGCGCATGAGGCTGCAACACATAACGCCAAGCCAGCTGCACACTGGGTTTATCCGCAAGGACTACTGCCACAAACAACAGCAAACCAATGATCGCCGCGCTGGGTATCCAGGCCAGAAGATCCAAACCATAAAAAAGCAGGGCCAAAATCGACAACAAAATCAGAGACCCAGGGGTCAGTCCACCTGTGCGAATGGCTCCCAATGACGGACTGGGCGAGGCACTCATGGGCACAGACCCCAAACAGGCGCTGATGACTTTGCCTACAGACAAAAGCATAACCTGCCGGGTATCAGGAAGCGGTTTGTCATCAACCTGTGAAACTGTTTCAGCCACCGTAATGGTGTTTAAGAAAACCACCATACCCAATAAAACGCTTGCCACAGCAGTGTGCAGCAGCAGTGCACCCAAGGCTCCATTGCCGTGGTCTAAAACACGCCAGTCCATCAATGCGGTAGGCACTACCCATTGCGTATCCGACGTGAGGATGAGTGGCAACGCATAACCCTGCTGCGTCAAAATGATTGCCCCCAAGCTGGCCGCTGCTAAGCCCAACACACCAGCGGGCAGCTTTGGATTGAGATTGCGCGCACCGTAAGCAACGACAAAGCAAATCGCTGCAATCACCAGCGCAGGCCAAGCCGCGTCAAACGAGCCGGCAAGCAAGGCAAGCACCTGCTTGCCTTGACTGATCACCAAAATCAGGGCGATGGCATTGAGGAAACCAGCAAACACCGGCGCGGGTATAAAGCGGGTCACGCGTTCCAGACGAAACGCGTAAAAGACAGGTTGCAGCAAAGCAGAGCCAATGCAGACCATCACCACCAAGCTCAAGCGGGTGACTGGGGTATCTGCTAATCCCCATGTGGCGAGTCGCGGCACAAAACTATCGATAAAGCCAACCAGCAGTGAAACCTCGAAGAACCGCGCGTGATACGTCAGAGGTCGTTGTGAGAACGCAGCACACAGATTGGTGATGGCAATTCCACAAAACATTGCTAGCATCAAAGGGCCGATCATTTGAGGGCCAATTTTGTAAGCCACAAACCCCAGCGCACCCAAGGTGATGGGAAGGGCACTGCAAAGGGCTTCGAGCGCCGTAAAAAAGGTTTTAAACATCAGGAAATTTCAATGATTTTTTTAATTCCATGAGATTGCGCAAGCAATGCGCAATACCTTTTTAATTGCGATGCAACAACCGAACTCATCATTCAAAGTTCAAACTATTTGCCTGCATCAATACTGAATGCTAGCTGAAATAGTTTGTGAATACTGTGCCGGATCACTCGGATCTTTGGCCACAAGCGGCATGAAGTGAGGCATGATGACAGCCACCTTTGCGCTGACCAGTTTTAAATCTGCGTGAAACTTTTGTTGGGCCTGCAGCAACAGCGGCGATGTGAAAGCGTAAGTGGTATCGACCAAATTGGGTGGGAGCGTGGCGCTTTTGAAAAACATTTCTTGTGCCATTTCGGCTCGATACAGATCGTCGGCGTGGCAGATGTCACCGACCCGTTTCACGTTAGCGCCATCGGACGCATTTTGGGGCTGAGGAATCCGTAACCTCAGAAACTTCCACGCCGCCAAACTCGTTCCAGCGGGTCCGGGCGTTTGCGGGGTGATGTCATGGGTGTAGCTGTAATGATCAGCAGCATGCGACACCGTCACGTCCCACATATAAATCGCCAGTGCCTGAGCCAACACACCAGGCTTACCTGATTCAGCAGGTTTGAAGATTTCCACCCCATCGGGGAAACCATGCAAATTGGCACTGATGTAATTCGCCCACCGTTCGACGTAGGTGTCGTTCGGGCTGGCAGAGAGAATCTCATCAGCAACGGTCGTGCAAAAATCCAGAAACGGCTCAAAATACAGCGCCAAGCATTTCCCGTAATTCACGCTGGTATCCATCCACGGCTTCATGTAGTTGTACTGTGGGTACAGATCGGGTGGGTCTTTAAGGCCAGCGTAGCCCGCACCAAACAAACGTTTGATCACCAATCCATCAGCAGTCAGGGGATCAAACCAAGTGCCTTGTGGGTTACTGCTCAACACGCCATCGTCGGTTTGAAGCACTGCATTGTTGACGGCTAGTGCATAGCTGCAGTGAGGGTACAAAAGCTGAAACAGCGGGTGATTGCGCGGCACTGAGGTTTTGGTTATGGCGTTGATCGTATCCATCGGGAAATGTAGGGCTGGATGCACCACAAACAAACCAATGTATGACGCGCCCTGCAAGGCATAAGCCTTGGCCAGATTCCACGCAGGATCACCTGGCTGAACCTTCAACAGATACGGCCCGCCGGGTACCTCAATGTATGCGCAGGAAAACTGATTTGAGACAGCGTCGCGCGAGAAGACGCAGGTGACTGGCGCTGCAAAAGTCTCAGGCAATGTCGCGTCTGCAATCAAACCCATGGCAGAAAAGCTTGACGCCCAGGTATCGCCGTGGACGTTTTTCAAAAACCGTGCGTACACCGAATTCGTCATCATCCGAACAAACTCATCATCAGGCGGAATCGAAAGTTGACTGCCCGCCACAGCGTTGGCCGCTGCAGCGCCTGTGTAAAACGTTTCCGTTTTAAAGTAGCGTGAGCCAATGGCCTGCGTCCAAAGCATGGTTTCCACGGGCGGGATGTTCAGTATCTCGGGCGCTTGCTCCATCGGGTATGAAGGACTGGGCTGGGGCCATGGCCCCTTGCGCGAATATAGAAATTGATCAGCGGCGAGGTCAGGCTGAGCCCAAAAGTTTTTTTGCATACGAAAGTACTCTTATCTTCTATTGCTTATCGACATACTCGGCATCGTTATTTATCGATGTTATTTATGTCTCGTAGAGTATCCTATACAAACATACATCTTCTTTTTATCTTTATTGAAATCCGAAAAAAAGCCTTAACAGCATGCTCCTACTTGCTTAATCTTAAAGTACTCATTTTGCATTTCTAACAAACCATGCCGACCGTATTAGCCCATCTTTTTTGGATTTTTCAGCTCGCTTTTCTTATAGGTGCGATGCCTGCCAGCGCACAGGAGTCTTGGGTCAAGTTAAGCGTCAGCACATTGGAGGCTGATCTGACGCCTTGGGCACGGATCGTCAAAGACAGGGAGAAGATTAAAACCATTGAGGAAGTGCTTGTTGCATCAGCACCATTAAGACCCAACGGGGAAGAAGGTGTCGTGAATTTTGGATTTAGCTCAGCGGCTTACTGGTTTGTAGTTCCGTTGTCAAACACGGAAAGCCAGCCGTTAGAGCGTTTGCTGGTGTTTGAACCCACGTGGCTTGATGATGTCCGAGTCACCCTGATTGACGCAAGAGGCGGGCGGCAAAACATGGTTGGTGGCGACACATTTCCATTTGCACAACGCGCCGAACCCAACCGGCGCATCAATTTCAACCTCGCGATTCAGCCGGGTGCAAACACTTTACTGGTGCGGGTGGAAACACGCGATGCGTTCTATGTCGGAATGAAACTTATCGAGTCGAACCGCTTTTTCAGGGACGACGCAGCGCAATGGACCTATTTCGGGCTTCTCTACGGCGCCTTGCTGTCATTGCTGTTGTTCAACTTCGTGCTATTTGTTTCGACGCGAGAAGCCAGCTATCTCGCCTATTCCGCGTATTTGTTGTGCTTCATCATGTCGCACCTAACATACAACGGCCATTCCTTCCCTTGGCTGTTCCCTGATTCGCCAGAAATATCCAACTGGGCAATTTCAATTTTCGTGCATCTTTATTGTCTGTCCGGCCTGGCTTTTGCCGTCTACTTTCTTGACCTCAAGAACAAGGTGCCGTTTGCGTACAGGCTGGCTATCGGATGCATGATTGCATTGGTAACTTCATTCGTTGTCACGGGGGCGTTAGGAGGCTATCGGTGGCAAGTAACGGGAGCGATCGCTTGGATCACCGTCTACTCGATACTCGCATTGACTCTGGGCATTGTCGCGTTAGCCAAGCGAAACCAGGCAGCAATTTACTATATGGTCGGGTCGGCTGTTGGCCTGTTCGGTTCGACCGTTTCATCTTTGACGGTTATGAGCGTATTGCCCTACAGCTTCATCACCTTCAGGGCCGTAGATTTTGGCATGCTGATAGATGCCATCATGCTTTCGTTAGCGCTTGCTGAACGGATTTCTCGGGGCAATCGCATGGAGCGTTTACGGCGTTTCTTTTCCCCCGCCGTGGCCAATCAGTTGCTCTCGGCACGCAACGAGGATCTGTACAGCCCGCATCAGCGCGAGATCGTGGTGGTTTTTCTGGATTTGCGCGGTTACACCAACTTTACCCTTACGCACGGCTCTGAAGAAGTCATGCGCATGCTTGCCGAGTTCCATGCAGTCATGGGGGAGTTGATCGCCTCCCACGGCGCTACCTTGGAGCGATTTTCGGGCGACGGAATGATGCTATTTTTCAACGATCCGGTTGAGATTCCGGACCCCGCTGTTAAAGCTTGCCGAATGACCATCGACATGCAATCGCGTTTTGAAAACTTGCAAAAAGTATGGGAGGCGCGCAGTTACAGCCTGTCGTTGGGCGCGGGCATTGCCCAGGGCGTGGCCATTATCGGCGCCATCGGCTTTGAGGGGCGCCGCGACTATGCCGCGATTGGTAACGTGACCAATCTTGCCGCAAGACTTTGCGCACAGGCGCAGGCTGGGCAAACGATTGTCTGCAGTGTGGTCGCGAAAAATGTCAGCCAAATTCTCCCATTGCAACCCATGGGCGCCCTGATTCTTAAAGGGTATGACCATCCAGTGGACTGTTTTGAGATGGTCAACCCAGTAAAGCAATGATACTTAGTCGTGCTTAGGATGAATTTCGCGGCTCAGACTTCACCCCATGAGCTTCAAAATTTGCCGGGTATCTGCGCTGCTTTACTTCCGTGCTGGCGGCAAATCCGTGCAGCTCCCATGCGCCACTTCTGCCGCCATGCCAATGCTCTCGCCTAGCGTGGGGTGAGGGTGAATTGTTTTGCCGATGTCTACTGCATCTGCGCCCATTTCGATGGCGAGGGCGATTTCGCCGATCATGTCGCCGGCGTGGGTGCCGACCATACCGCCGCCTAGGATTTTGCCGTGGCCGTGGGCTTCTGGTGAGTCGTCGAAGAGGAGCTTGGTGATGCCTTCGTCTCGGCCGTTGGCGATGGCGCGGCCAGATGCCGTCCAAGGGAAGAGGCCTTTTTTGACTTTGATGCCTTGGGCTTTGGCTTGGTCTTCGGTGAGGCCGACCCAGGCGACTTCGGGGTCGGTGTAGGCGACGCTTGGGATCACGCGAGCGTTGAATGCGGCGGCGGCGAGCTCTTTGTTGCCTTGCTGCTCGCCGGCGATCACTTCTGCGGCAACATGCGCTTCATGCACGGCTTTGTGGGCGAGCATGGGCTGGCCGACGATATCGCCGATGGCGAAGATGTGGGGCACATTGGTGCGCATTTGGATATCGACATTGATGAAGCCGCGGTCTGTGACGGCTACGCCAGCTTGATCGGCTGCGATCTTTTTGCCATTGGGCGTGCGGCCCACGGCTTGAAGCACGAGGTCGTACACGCCTTCAGTCTTCGTGCCGTCCAGCCCTTCGAATTGCACTTTGATGCCTTCGGGTGTGGCTACTGCGCCGACCGTTTTCGTCTTGAGCATGATGTTGTCAAAGCGGCCTTTGTTCATCTTCTCCCAGACCTTGACGAGATCGCGGTCTGCGCCTTGCATGAGGCCGTCCATCATCTCGACGACATCGAGGCGCGCGCCGAGCGTGGAATACACCGTGCCCATTTCCAGGCCGATGATGCCGCCGCCAACAATGAGCATTTTCTTAGGCACGCTGGCCAGGCCGAGCGCGCCTGTGGAATCCACAATACGCGGGTCATCAGGCAAGAAGGGCAGACGCACGGCTTGGCTGCCTGCGGCGATGATGCAGTGTTTGAACTGAATCACTTTCTTCGCGCCGGTTTTTTCCTGCGCTGTGCCGCTGGTTTCTTCCACTTGCACATGATGCGAGCCGACGAATGCGCCATAGCCGCGCACCGTCGTCACCTTGCGCATCTTGGCCATCGCGGCCAAGCCGCCGGTGAGCTTGCCGATGACTTTTTCTTTGTGGGTGCGCAGTTTGTCGATGTTGAGCTTGGGTGCGCCGAACTCCACGCCGAGATCGGCCATGTGGCTGACTTCATCCATCACGGCGGCCACGTGCAGCAGGGCTTTGGAGGGGATGCAGCCGACGTTTAAGCACACGCCGCCGAGCTGGGCATAGCGCTCGACGATGACGACTCTGAGGCCGAGATCGGCGGCGCGGAAGGCTGCGCTGTAGCCACCGGGGCCTGCGCCTAGGACGAGGAGATCGCAGTCCATGTCTGCTGCGCCTGTGTAGGTGGATGCTACTGAATTGATAGCTGCTTGCGCAGGTTTTATGCCGGCGACTGGGGTTTTTTGTGCATTATTCTCCGTTCGCCCTGAGCTTGTCGAAGGGCTTGGTGTGGCTTCGACAGGCTCAGCCCGAACGGTTTCGGCGGTGCCTGCGGATTCGAGCGTGAGCACGATAGAACCTTGCTTGACCTTGTCGCCGATTTTGACTTTGAGCTCTTTGACGATACCTGCGGCGCTGGATGGGATTTCCATCGAGGCTTTGTCGGATTCGACAGTAATCAGTGATTGCTCGGCTTTGACGGTATCGCCGGGTTTGACGAGCAGCTCGATGACGGCAACTTCGTCGAAATCGCCGATGTCGGGGACTTTAATTTCTATCTGGGACATGGTTGCTTTCCTTGCGCCGCTTCGCGTCGCGAAATTAAATGGGGTCAGAGCACAATTAATTTGGTTGTTGGAATTCAAATGAGGCGGGTGATCAAAATTAATTGTGATCTGACCCCATTTAATTTCCTTTAATTTTTCAACTTCATGGTGAACACTTTGATCGGCCCACCGGAGTTTTTGTCGAATTCGCAGCCTGCGGTGACGCCGGCTATCGCTACATCGCGAGCGGAAACGTCGCGCTTCGCATACGTCACGCTCATCGCGCCGAGAGCGAACGCGCGGCCGGAGCCTACGCCCCAGAATTCTTTGAATTCGAAGACTTCGCGGTAGCTGTAGAGGCCGAAGATGCCGGCGCTGTTGGCGATCAACACGCTGAACTGCATGCTCTCATACGGGTCTGCATCTTCTTCCTTGGTCTGCATAAAGAATTTTTCTTTGAGCACGGGGTGGAGCTTCAAGAAGGTGTCATACACCTCGTCTTTGCTGTGCAGCTTGAGCTCTTCTTTGGGCAGGGATTCGAGCGATTTACGCAGAGCAGGGAAGTGCGCGACAGTGCCGGCAGTGGTGATGTAGCTCTCGCCGCCTACGGCTTTCACTTTGAAGATTTTTTCATTGGCTTCAAAGCGATTGCCGAGCTTCGTATCGCCAAAAGTGACGAGCGAATCGGAGGCGATGGCGACATTGCCTGCTTTTTTAACGACGACGACGGTTGTCATTTGGTGTTTGGAAGGTTAGGGTTTTAATACCGGACGCAGAAGACGCAAAGGTTACGCAGAAAACGCAGAAAAGAAAATACAAAATTGGGTGTTGGTATTTTTTGCGTCTTTTGCGTAACCTTTGCGTCTTCTGCGTCCGGTATTGAATTTTTCTTAGAGCAATACCCGGCGGAAATCAGAAAGGATCTGACCAAGGAAGGCGTTGAACCTTGCCGCTGCCGCGCCATCAATCACGCGGTGATCCCAAGTGAGTGACAGTGGGAGCATCAAGCGAGGCTGGAAGGCGCTGCCGTCCCATACTGGCTCCATTTGGCTCTTGCAGACACCGAGGATCGCCACTTCGGGGGCGTTGATGATGGGGGTGAAATAGCGGCCACCGATGCCGCCTAGAGACGAGATGGTGAAGCATGCGCCGCTCATCTCAGCTGGGGTGAGCTTGCCATCGCGCGCCTTCTTGGCGAGCTCGCCCATCTCGGTGCTGATTTGCAGGATGCCTTTTTTGTCGGCATCTTTGATCACCGGGACGACGAGGCCGTTGGGCGTGTCTGCTGCGAAGCCGATGTGGAAATACTGTTTGTAGATCAGGGCATCGCCGTCGAGCGAGGAGTTGAATTCGGGGAATTTCTTCAGAGCTGCGACGCAGGCTTTGATCAAGAACGCGAGCATGGTCACCTTGGCGCCCAGCTTTTCGTTTTCCTTGTTGGTGGAGACACGGAAGGCTTCCAGATCGGTGATGTCTGCGTCGTCATGATTGGTGACGGCGGGGATCATGATGGCATTGCGCGTGAGATTCTGGCCGCTGATCTTTTTGATGCGGCTCATCTCTTTGCGCTCAATCGGGCCGAACTTAGTGAAATCAATTTTCGGCCAAGGGATTAAGCCGAGCGCTGCGCCATCGCCACCGCCTGCTGGTGCTTTTGCCGCGATGGCTTTGGTGGCTACTGCGCCGCTCATCACGGATTTCGTGAAGCCTTGAATGTCTGCTTCGGTGATGCGGCCTTTGGGGCCAGAGCCTTTGACTTCTTCGAGCGGCACGCCGAGCTCGCGAGCGAACTTGCGTACGCTGGGGCTGGCGTGGGGGAGGGTGCCTGTGGGGGCGATGGTTGGGTTATGCGCTGGGCTTTCCGTTCGCACTGAGCTCGTCGAAGTGCTTGTGGAGGCTGAGGGGGCTTCGACAGGCTCAGCCCGAACGGGAGTAGGTGTTGCGGCGGCTGCAGGAGCTCCAGCCTGGGCTGCGCCTTCCAGAATAGCCAACAGATCACCGATATTGATCTTGTCGCCGACTTTGACTTTCAATTCTTTGAGCACGCCGGCTGCGCTGGAGGGAATTTCCATCGCAGCTTTGTCGGACTCAACGGTGACGAGGGATTGCTCGACCTTGATCGCATCGCCGGGCTTGACGAAGACTTCGATCACAGCCACGTCTTTGAAATCACCAATGTCGGGTACTTTGACTTCAATACGTGATGCTACTAAATTCGTAGCTACTGGCGCAGTAGATATGCCGGCGATTGGGGCTTTTTGCTCACTTTTCTCCGTTCGCCCTGAGCTTGTCGACGGGCTTGCGGGGGCTTCGACAGGCTCAGCCCGAACGGAATTGGTAGCACCAGCAGCTTCCAGCGTGATCACGATGGAGCCTTGCTTGACCTTGTCGCCGATCTTGACTTTGAGCTCTTTCACGACACCAGCGTGGCTGGAAGGAATCTCCATCGAGGCTTTGTCAGACTCCACAGTGATGAGCGATTGCTCTGCTTTGACGGTATCGCCAGGTTTGACGAGGAGCTCGATAACTGCAACTTCGTCGAAATCGCCGATGTCTGGGACTTGAATTTCAATAATGGACATGTCGCCGCCTTATGCGTACAAAGGATTGATCTTGTCGGTTTTGATGCCGTACTTCTTAATCGCCTCGGTCACTTTCGCCAAAGGCAATTTGCCATCGTCGGCCAAAGCTTTGAGGGCAGAGATCACGATGTAATGGCGGTTGATCTCGAAGTGTTCGCGCAGTTTGCTGCGGAAATCTGAGCGGCCAAAGCCGTCTGTGCCGAGGACTTTGTAGGTGCGTGTGGGTTTACCGTCTGCGCTAGCTTTCTGCACGTAGGGGCGGATTTGCTCGGCGTAGGCTTTCATGTAGTCGGTGGATGCGACGACAGGGCCAGTCGTTTTGCTCAACTGCTCTTCCACGAAGCTCTTGCGCGGCTTGGCTTCAGGGTGCAGCAGGTTGTAGCGATCAGCGTCCTGGCCTTCTCGGGTGAGCTCGTTAAAACTTGGGCAGCTCCAGACATTCGCGCCTACATCCCAGTCTTTTTCCAGCAGCTCTTTGGCGGCCATGCTCTCGCGCAGAATCGTGCCAGAGCCGAGCAGGTTGACCGTGTGATTTTTCTTCGCGGCATCTTGCAGCAGATACATGCCTTTGATGATTTGCTCTTCCGTGCCAGTTTTGAGGCCGGGCATGGAATAGTTTTCATTGAGCAGGGTGATGTAATAAAACACGTTTTCTTGATCTTCCACCATGCGCTTCATACCGCGATGCATGATGACAGCGACTTCATGCGCAAACGTGGGGTCATAAGAGATGCAGTTCGGAATGGTGCCGGCCATGATGTGGCTGTGGCCGTCTTCGTGTTGCAGGCCTTCGCCATTGAGCGTGGTGCGGCCAGAAGTGCCGCCGAGCAAGAAGCCGCGCGCTTGCATGTCACCCGCTGCCCAAGCCATATCGCCGATACGCTGGAAGCCAAACATCGAGTAGTAGACATAGAAAGGCACCATGATTCGATTACTTGTCGAATACGAAGTGGCCGCAGCGATCCAGCTGGCCATGCCGCCCGCCTCGTTGATGCCTTCTTGCAGAATTTGCCCCGCTTTGTCTTCCTTGTAATACATCACCTGATCTTTATCGACCGGGGTGTAGAGCTGGCCTTTGGGGTTGTAGATACCGATTTGGCGGAACAGGCCTTCCATGCCAAAGGTGCGCGCTTCGTCCACCAAGATGGGTACGATGCGCGGCCCGAGAGCAGGGTCGCGCAGCATCTGCGTGAGGAAGCGCACATAGGCCTGCGTGGTGGAGATTTCGCGGCCTTCGGCTGTGGGGTCGAGGATGGCTTTGAAGGTGTCGAGCGCGGGAACGGTGAAGCTCTCATCGGCTTTCACGCGGCGAGCAGGCAAATAGCCGCCCAAAGCTTTGCGCCGCTCGTGCAAGTAGGTCATCTCAGGCGTATCGTCAGCAGGCTTGTAGTACGGGACTTTTGACAGCTCGCTATCAGGCACTGGGATGTTGAAGCGATCACGGATGTAGCGGATATCGTCGTCGGTGAGCTTCTTGATTTGGTGGACTGTGTTTTTGCCTTCACCTGCTTTGCCCATGCCATAGCCTTTGACGGTTTTCACCAAAAGCACGATGGGCTGGCCGGTATTGTTGTTGTGCGCAGCGTGGAAAGCGGCATACACTTTCTCTGGTTGGTGGCCGCCACGGCGCAACTCAAAAATCTCTTCATCGCTCATGTGCGCGACGAGTTGGGCCGTTTCGGGATATTTGCCAAAAAAGTTCTTACGAACGAATGCGCCATCGTTGGCCTTCATGGCTTGGTAATCGCCGTCCAGCGTTTCCATCATGAGTTGCTTCAATTTGCCGCTCTTATCGCGAGCAAGCAGCTCATCCCAGCCTTTGCCCCAAATCAGCTTAATGACATTCCAGCCACTGCCACGGAATTCGCCTTCCAGCTCTTGAATGATCTTGCCATTGCCGCGCACCGGGCCATCCAAGCGCTGGAGGTTGCAGTTGACGACAAAAACGAGATTGTCCAAACCTTCGCGAGCCGCCAAGCCAATCGCTCCCAAGCTCTCTGGCTCGTCCATCTCGCCATCGCCCATGAAGGCCCAGACTTTGCGGTTTTCTGTGTTGGCAATGCCGCGCGCATGCAGATACTTCAAAAAGCGCGCCTGATAAATCGCCATCAACGGGCCTAGGCCCATGGATACGGTGGGGAACTGCCAAAAGCTGGGCATGAGCTTTGGATGTGGATAGCTGGAAAGCCCTTTGCCATCGACTTCTTGGCGGAAGCTATCGAGCTGCGCCTCTGACAAGCGGCCTTCGAGGAAGGCGCGGGCGTAAATGCCAGGGGAGCTGTGGCCTTGGATGTAG
>JAAFJC010000078.1 GCA_013297925.1 Comamonadaceae bacterium | reverse complement strand
GCGGTGTTTCCGCAGCGCAAACATTTGCCGCTACGCGTGCGCCTGTGGGTGGATTTTTTGAAGCACCATTACGCGTTGCCTAGTTTTTGGCAACGCTGATTGAAGATAAAAATGCCAAGAAAAAAGCCAGCCGGGTAAGGCTGGCTTTGGTGTTGCTTCATGCGGCGTGGATGCTCGACGCAAAATGCTATTTAGTCTCCTCAAGCCCTCTTGCTTGGCATCGCCGAGCAGAAGTGCAGTAAATGTAGTGCAGATAACATTCATGAAACATCAGGATTTTCCCTGCTGCTTGATTTCCCGGCGGTTGCCCGTTCAGCGCCCTTCCTTGATCCAGCGCGCCGCTTTCTCGGCAATCATCAGCGTTGGGCTGTTGGTATTGCCACTCGTGATGCTGGGCATCACGCTGGCATCAACGACGCGCAGGCCTACAATTTTGCCGCCACACCCATCGCGCACGCGCAAGTGAGAATCCACCACAGCGCTCGCATCATCATCGCGCCCCATCTTGGCTGTGCCCACCGGGTGGAAGATAGTGGTGGCGATGTCGCCAGCGAGTTTTGCAAGCTCTTCATCGCTTTGGTATTGCACGCCAGGTTTGTATTCTTCGGGCTTGTACTTCGCCAGCGCAGGTTGAGATGCAATGCGGCGCGTGACACGTAAGCTGTCTGCTGCCACTTTGCGATCTGCTTCGGTGCTGAGGTAATTCGGCGCAATCGCTGGCGCATCTTCAAAGCGATTCGTTTTGAGCGAGATCGTGCCTCGGCTCGTGGGATTCAAGTTGCACACGCTGGCTGTGAATGCGGGGAAGCCGTGCAGCGGTTCGCCAAAAGCATCGAGGCTCAGCGGCTGCACGTGATACTCCAAATTCGCATAGGGCTGGCTCGGATCAGAGCGAGTGAAAGCCCCCAATTGGCTGGGCGCCATGCTCATCGGGCCGGAGCGGGAGAGGGCGTACTCCAAGCCAATCATCGCCTTGCCCCAGAGCGAATTGGCCATGGTGTTGAGTGTTTTCGCACCTTGCACTTTGTAGACCGCGCGAATTTGTAGATGGTCTTGCAAGTTCGCGCCCACGCCTTGGAGATCGACGATCGGAGAGATGCCCACAGCATTCAAAGCCGCCGCATCACCAATGCCCGAGAGCTGCAAAATCTGCGGGCTGCCGACCGCGCCTGCACTCAAGATCACTTCGCTGGCTGCTGTCGCAGTGAGCAAGGTATTGCCCGTCCACACCTGCACGCCGGTGCAGCGCTGCTCACCGTTGGCTTGCGTTTCCAGCACGAGGCGCGATACATGAGCGTTCGTCCACATCTCAAAATTCGGGCGACCATAGCAGGTCGGGCGCAGAAAAGCTTTGGCTGCATTCCAGCGCCAGCCGCCTTTTTGATTCACTTCAAAATAGCCCACGCCTTCGTTATCCCCGGTGTTGAAATCTTCGCTTGCGGGAATGCCTGCCTGCTGCGCCGCGAGCGAGAAGGCATCGAGAATGTCCCAGCTGAGGCGCTGCTTTTCAATGCGCCATTCGCCTGTGCTTTTGCCCGCGCCCGTATTGAAACGATTGCCATGCAAGGTAGCAAATTTTTGAAGGCTTTCGGGCAATTGGCCGGCACCTTTACTGCGGAAACTGCTATCTAATTTATAGTGATCTTCATGCGCCATGAAATCGGGCAAGCTGCTCTTCCAGCTCCAATCTTCATCGCCGGTGGCCGCAGCCCAGCTGTCGTAATCCCGCGCTTGGCCACGCATGTAAATCATGCCGTTGATCGAGCTGCAGCCGCCCAAAGTTTTGCCACGCGGATAGCGCAGCTTGCGGCCGTTCAACCCCTTGTCTTCTTCCGTTTGATACAGCCAATCTGTACGCGGATTGCCGATGCAATACAGATAGCCGACCGGAATATGAATCCAGTGATAGTTGTCCGCCTGCCCCGCTTCGATGAGCAAGACGCGTTTGCTCGGATCAGCGCTCAGACGGTTGGCCAGCAAACAGCCCGCAGTACCTGCGCCGATGATGATGTAGTCGAAGGTGGTTGAAGACATAGGAAGGACTTTTCAAGCAACCGCCGTGGATCTGGCTTAGCCAGTCCACCAGCGGTGTCCCCCTTGGGGGAAGGAGCCGTCAGGCGACATAGGGGGTTTCGTCACTTGCTTGTTGGCATCACAAACTCTGCGCCCTTGCCAATGCTGTCAGGCCAACGCTGCATCACCGATTTCTGACGCGTGTAGAAGCGCACGCCTTCTTCACCATAAGCATGCATGTCGCCAAACAACGAACGCTTCCAGCCGCCGAAGCCGTGCCAAGCCATGGGTACGGGGATGGGGACATTCACGCCGACCATGCCGACTTGGATGCGGCGGGCGAACTCTCTGGCGATGCCGCCATCGCGGGTGAAGCAGCTCACGCCGTTGGCATATTCATGCGCGTTGACGAGATCAACTGCGGCTGCGAAATCCTTCACGCGCACGCAGGAGAGCACGGGGCCAAAGATTTCTTCACGATAGATCTTGTGCTCGGGCTGCACATGATCAAACAGCGTGCCGCCGAGCCAGAATCCATCTGCGCAGCCGGCTTCGCTCGATTTGAACGAGCGGCCGTCAACTAGCAACTTCGCGCCTTCTTTCTCGCCCGCAGCGATGTAGCCTGTGATGCGGTCTTGCGCGATCTTTGTGACGATCGGGCCCATTTCTGCATCGAGATTCGTGCCGTTCTTGATCTTCAACGCTTTGGTGCGCTCAATCAGCGCAGGCATGATGCGATCGCCCACATCACCGACCAACACCGCCACCGAGATCGCCATGCAGCGCTCACCAGCCGAGCCAAACGCGCTGCCGATCAAGGCATCAACGACTTGCTCCATATCGGCATCGGGCATCACGATCATGTGATTCTTCGCGCCGCCCAGCGCTTGCACGCGCTTGCCGTGATGAGCGCCCGTCTCGTAAATATAGTTTGCAATCGGCGTAGAGCCCACAAAGCTCACAGCCTTCACATCGGGATGCACCAGCAGCGCGTCCACGGCTTCTTTATCGCCCTGCATCACGTTAAACACGCCATCGGGCAAGCCAGCTTTTTTGAGCAGTTCGGCCATGAAGAGCGAAGGCGAGGGATCAATCGGGCTAGGCTTCAGGATGAAGCAGTTGCCCGCCGCAATCGCCACCGGAAACATCCACATCGGCACCATCACCGGAAAGTTAAACGGCGTGATGCCAGCGACGACGCCCAGCGGCTGGCGCATCGTCCAGTTGTCAATGCCTGTGCCGACTTGCTCGGTGTAATCGCCCTTCAAGAGCTGCGGGATGCCCGTAGCGAATTCCACAATCTCGATGCCACGGGTGACTTCGCCTTGCGCATCGGTAAACACCTTGCCATGCTCGGCGGTGATCATGCGGGCGAAATCGTCTTTATGCTGATTGAGCAGCTCTAAGAATTTGAACATGACGCGCGCACGCTTCAAAGGCGGCGCGTCTGCCCAAGCAGGAAACGCAGCCTGAGCCGAAGCCACCGCTTTGGTCACTTCCGCGCTGGATGCCAAGGCCAATTGCCCGGTCACAGCTCCCGTGGCGGGGTTAAACACGCTCTGGCTGCGGCCCGATCCGCCTGCCACGGCTTGCCCATCCATCCAATGCCCAATATTTGCTACGCTCATGATGATCTCCAATAAGATGATGCATTGTTGAGCACAAAATCCTTGCCGTCCAATGAGATTTCAAGAACAATATATAAGTATTATTTATGAATAAAGCGAATCAATCGTGGATTTATTGAGCCTAAAAGCCTTCGCCACCGTGGCGCGAGAAGGCACGGTGTCAAAAGCTGCGCAGGTGCTGAACCTAACGCAGCCTGCCGTGAGCCTGCAGCTCAAGGCCTTGCAAGAGCGCTTAAAACTCCAGCTTTTCGAACGCTCGGGGCGCGGCCTGATCCTCACGCGCGATGGCGCGGCGCTGCTGCCGCAGGCGGAGAAGGTGCTCTCCGCGCTGCGCGATTTTGGGCAATCGGCCAGCAGCTTGCAGGGCAGTGTGCGCGGCAAGTTGCGCATTGGCACCATCCTGGATCCTGAATTCATCCGCCTCGGGGCATTTCTGAAAGAGCTGGTGGAATCTGCCCCGCAGATCGAGACGGAGCTCTCGCAACACATCAGCGGCGATGTGCTTGCGCGCGTGCAGCAAGGCTTGCTGGATGTGGGCTTTTACCTGGCCATGCCGCATGAGCTGGCGCAGTTAGAGGGCGGCTTACCGACCGCTCCACAAGCCACAAATCCTTATTTTTATGAAGGTAATATGGCTGCCTCTGGCGTGGAATATGCGGGAACAGCTATGAATTTAGGAGTGATTGAATTGGCGCGCTTTAGCTACCGCGTGCTCGCGCCCAGCGGCTGGGCACCTCAGGTGATCGGCAAAGATTGGCGCGCTTTGGCGCAATTGCCGTGGATCATCACGCCACCCGCCTCGGCTCATCATCGGCTTTTGCAATCGGTGTTGCAGCCATTGGGCATTGCGCTCAAGCGCGCTGCTTTGGTGGATCAAGAAGCTTCGATGCTGGATTTGGTGCGCTCAGGTGTGGGGCTATCGCTGGCGCGGGAGGCCATTGCGCTGCGCGAGGCGCAATCGCGCGGCTTGGTGGTGGCAGATCGTGTGCAGCTCGATTGCTGCCTGTGCTTTGTTCATAGCGCTGCGCAGCGCAAATCGCCGGTGATCGCTGCAGCGCGCGCGGCTTTGGCGCAGGTGTGGAGCTAATTCGCAAATCCTCAGAGCTAAGCTACTATCGAAGGCTTGATGAGCAACTCCGCCCCACGCATCGAGCAGCAATCATCGGCTGGCAAGCCCGGCCTGCTCGTGCTTGGCCGCTGGACAGCCGCTCAGCTGGCCAGCAGCTCTCAAGTACAGCAGCTGCAAGCTCGACTGGCTGAGCTCAGCGCAGCCGCAGCATCCCCAACCTGGGATTTGCGCTCGCTGGAGCGGCTCGATCATATTGGCGCGCAATTGCTCTGGAAGCATTGGGGCGGCAGCTGGCCCGCGCAGCTGGAGATCATGCCCAGCCAGCGCGCCGTGATGGAGCGCGTGGCCAAGTTTTCTTCTGCGCAGCATCCTGCAAAGCCGCCCACGCTGTTGCAGCGCTTTTTAAGCCTCGGTGAAATCATTCTCACCATCATCTCCCATGTGCGCAGCTTCACGCGGCTGATTGGGCAATTGTTTTTGGATGTGCTGCGCTTGGTGCGCTCGCCCCGCCAAGGGCCATGGCGCGATATTTCTGGCCATTTGTATCGCATGGGCGCGACTGCGCTGCCGATCACGGCTTTGGTGGGCTTTCTGATTGGCGTGGTGCTCGCTTATCTCTCGGCGCAGCAGCTTCGCCAGTTTGGCGCAGATACCTTCATCGTGAATTTGCTTGGCGTGAGCCTGGTGCGCGAGCTCGGGCCGATGCTGGCCGCGATTTTGATCGCCGGGCGATCCGGCTCCGCCATCACAGCGCAAATCGGCGTGATGCGCGTCACGGAAGAGCTCGATGCGATGCGCGTGATGGGCATTGCGCACGGCTTTCGCTTGGTGATGCCGCGCGCGATTGCTTTGGCGATTGCCATGCCTTTGATTGCGGTGTGGACGACTGCTGTGGCTCTGCTCGGCGGCATGCTCGCTGCTGATATTGCTTTGCAAATCTCGCCGCAGTTTTTTATCAATGCCTTGCCAGCAGCTGTTGCTCCCGTGAATCTCACCTTAGCCATGGCCAAGTCGGTCGTTTTTGGCATCTTGATCGCGCTGATCGGTTGCCACTATGGGCTACGCGTGAAGCCCAACACCGAAAGCTTGGGCCAAGGCACCACGGCCTCGGTTGTCACCTCGATCACCGTCGTGATCTTGGTCAATGCCGTGTTTGCCATCGTGTTCAAGGATGTGGGGCTCTAGATGCTTTCTGATCTTTCCGCATCGCGTTTGGATTCAGAGTTTGTGGTGGAAATCCATAAGCTGTGGACAGTTTATAAAACGCCAGAAGCTGAATTTGTGATCCACAAAGATTTGGATTTGAACATCGCGCGCGGCGAGGTGCTCTCGCTGGTGGGCGGCTCGGGCACTGGCAAGACGACGCTCTTGCGCCAAATCCTCGGCCTAGAAAAACCCAGCAAAGGCGATGTGAAGGTGCTCGGCGCGCCGGCCTCTGAGCTGGGCTCTCAGGGCGCTGCCAGCCGCGTGGGCATGCTCTTCCAGCAAGGAGCCTTGTTTTCCGCATTCAGCGTTTTAGACAACATCGCTTTCCCGCTGCGCGAACTGGGCACGCTGCCCAATGATCTCATCGAAGAATGTGCCATGGTCAAGCTGCAAATGGTGGGCTTGGGCGCTGAGCATGCACACAAAATGCCGGCCGATCTCTCTGGCGGCATGATCAAGCGCGTGGCCCTGGCGCGCGCCCTCATCATGGATCCGCCGCTGCTCCTGCTCGATGAGCCCACAGCGGGCCTCGATCCTGAGAGCTCCGATGGCTTTTGCGCGCTGCTGCGCAGCTTGCACAAAGAGCTCGGCCTCACAGTGGTGATAGTCACGCACGATCTAGATACGCTGTATGAGCTCTCCACCAGCGTGGCTGTGCTCGCGCAGCAAAAAGTGGTGGTGAAAGCGCCGCCCAAAGATGTGATCGCTTATCCGCATCCGTTTGTGCAGGAATTCTTCCTGGGCGAGCGGGGGCAGAGAGCGATGGAGCTCTTGCGCGAATATCCATTCGCAGTGTAGAAAGCAACTATGGAAAACAAATCACACGCTCTAGCCGCTGGCGCGTTCGTCATTTTGGTGACGGCGCTGCTCGTCGCCCTTGCCGCCTGGCTCATGCGAGACACGCGCATCACCGACACGCTCGAATTCTCCACCCGCGAATCCGTCACCGGCCTATCAACCCAAGCGCCTGTGCGCTATCGGGGCATCGCGGTGGGCAAGGTCGATAGCATCGAGTTTGATCCCAAAGCGCGCGGCAATGTGCTTGTGAGCCTAGCCATTAACCAAGGCACGCCCATCACCCAATCCACCTTCGCCACGCTGGGCTACCAAGGCGTTACAGGCCTGGCCTTTGTGCAGCTCGATGATGATGGCTCATCCAATGAGCTGCTCAATCTTTCCGGTGGGACGCCGCCGCGCATTCCGCTCAAGCCCAGCTTGCTCTCCAAGCTCTCTGATCAAGGCGCGAATATCTTGATTCAAATGGAAGAAGCCACCAAGCGCGTGAGCCAATTGCTCGCGCCAGACAATCAAAAAGCCTTGATCGGCAGCATGCAAGCCGTGGGCGCGAGTGCGAGCAATGTGTCCAATCAATTCACGGCCATGCAAAAAATCTTTGATGCGCAATTCGGCCCCGAGCGCACTGATATTCCCGCCTTGGTCAAAGACACACGCGGCACCATGCAAGCCCTGCAAATCACCGCAAGCGAGCTCAACAAAACCGCGCAGCAAACCACTCAGGCTGTGAACCAATTTGGCAGCCTAGCGCAACGCATGAATGAAAAAGGCGGCACACTTGATCGCATCAACGACAGCCTGAACAACGTCGGCAGCGCCACGCTGGCGATCAGCCAAGGCGCGCAAACCTTCAACGCGAGCACCTTGCCCCGCGCCAGCCGCGCGATGGATGATGCCTCCCGCGCCGCCCGCGCCATGGATCGCGCCGCCAGCGAGCTCACTGACAACCCCCAGAGCCTCATCTTCGGCAACGCCCCAATCCCGCCAGGCCCCGGCGAGCGCGGCTTCGCAGCGCCTTCAAAATGAGAGGATGGATAAATATGATCACTATCAAATCTATAGCTGCTCCCGCATGTTCTATGCCGGCCAACAGCCAAAAAGCATTAAAAAACAGGCCAAAAAACGCTTTCTGCAGCCGCTTGGTGCTCTTGGCTTTGGCTTTTGCCATCACCGCCTGCAGCACCCCCCAGCCCCCCACGCTCAAAACCGTGTATGACTTCGGCCCCGTGCTCACAGCGCCAGTCCAAAGCACACCAAAAAGAGCAGCCATCGCCCTCCCAGAGATCGAAGCCAGCGGCAGCCTCAGCAGCCCCGCGCTGCTCTATCGCCTTCAATACAGCAACGCCCAAGAGCTGCGCCCCTATGCAGCAGCCCGCTGGAGCGTGCTCCCCGCCCAGCTCGTGCGCGAGCGCATCCGCGATGCCCTCGCAGCACAGGGCCCCGTGCTCTCCACAGAAGGCCAAGCCACTTACACCCTGCGTATCGAACTCGATGAATTCAGCCAAGTGTTTGAAAGCCCCTCAAGTAGCTTCGGCCTCGTGCGCCTGCGCGCCAGCCTCTTGAAAAACGATCAACTCGCGTCGCAAACCACGTTGCTCACAAGAGCCCCCGCCGCATCCCAAGATGCCGCAGGCGGCGTCAAAGCGCTCACTGCAGCCACAGACGATGCCCTGCGCCAGCTCGCCGCTTGGCTGGCCACACACATCAAATGAGCAGCGTCTTGTGAGTTTTTGCTGTGAGTAAAACCTCATCCAGCTCACTCCCGCCAGCTCTGCAGCAGCGTGGCTTCTCGGATTTGGGCGATGCGCAAGAAGCCTTGCAGCGCGAGGCCGATCAGCTGCGCCAAAGCGCCAGCTTGCTCGAAGATTTCAATCTCGAAGAGCTCGCCATCCTAGGGGCGGCCATGCGGCGCATCACCGCGCAAAGCGGCCAAATCCTCATCGAAGAAGGCGAAGCTGGCGATTGGATGCTGCTCATCTTGCAAGGCACGGTTGACGTGACCAAACGCATCATGCAGCATGACACCGCAGGCCAGCCCACCACATCTTTGCTAGAAGTTTCGCGCTTGGCAGTGGTGCGCGCAGGCGCAAGCCTCGGCGAAATGTCCATGCTAGACAGCGAGCTACGCAACGCCACCTGCACCGCGATTGACGCAGTAGAAATCGCCATCCTCACCCGCGCAGCAATAGGCCGGCTTATCGCCCAGCACCCCGCAGTAGGCGCCAAACTCCTCATCAAAATCACCCAACTTTTGGCGCAGCGTTTGCGCAATACCAGTGCGCAGCTCGTCAAAGCGGTGGTAGAGGGCAAGCAAAGGCAGTTGTTCAAGCCTTGAGTTTTTGCGTCACTGTTCGAGCGCAGATTCAAGCAACAGGGCACTGAAGCCCGCTTGCACAAAATGATGATCTGCGCTCAAAGCATGCATCAAGCCCTGCTCTCGCATCACGACGAAGCTCAAGCAGTCGCAAAGGCTCCAGTCCTTGTCGTCATGCTTCGTAAACAGATCTATCGCTGCTTGCTTGTTTTGCGATGAGGCTTGCACCACCTCTATTCGGGGATCTTGCATCAGGGCATGGATGATGCGGCTTCCAGTCTGGCGCATTGCAACGCGAGAAAATGCTGCGCCAAGCTCATAAATCACCTGCTCTGTGATGAGCAAAGGAATCCGCTCTTGCTCAATGCGCTGCTGCAAAGCCTGTGCACGCAGGTGGAAATGATCTTTGGTGGAAAACAGGGCAATCAAATGGCTGGTGTCAATCAACCACATCAGCGAAGCACCTGCTCAAAATTCACAGAGTAATCAGCTGGCGCATCAATGCTGTATTGCGCCGCCAAGGCCAAAAGGCTGGGTGCTTGCGAATTGGCGGCATCTGCCGCCTCGCTCACCACAATCTGCACAGTCTGGCCAGGCAGAAGCCGCTCATCCGTCAAATGCACAGCATGATTGGCATCGACTTGTACAAGTTTCCGAATCACAGCATTCATCATAATTCCTCAGAAGGTGATCTTCCGAAGTTGATTTTAAGACTGATTAGCAGATTGAATCTTCGCAACACCTGCAAAATACCAGCGCGCAGCGGGTGAAAGCGGTGGTGTAAGGCAAGCAAACAGCGTTGTTCAAACCTTGATTTTTAGCGCTCTTCCTCGCCAGGCGAGCAAATGCGACGAGTCAAAATGCGGCGGGTGGTGTGAAGGCACTTACTATCGCTGCTGACGATTCGTGAGTCAAATCAGCAGCTGGCTGGCAATGCAGATTAAGTAGACGCTTTCAAAGCCTTCTGCGCGCCTAAAGCCCTCGGGAGCTTCAAAAGGCTCAAGTAATAATGTGTGAAAGCATAAAAGCTTTCTTCAGGGCTGCCAAAATGATCGAGATGAAGAAGAACCAGATATCAAATCTATGTCTGCATCCTTCGGCCTCCTCTGTGAATGCCGTAGCACAAGATCTGCCTCTAAGCACAAGTTTTTATGAAAATGCACTTTAAATATTTTGTAACTTGGTTACTTTTTACATGTTTATCGCATTCGATACTCGCTCAAGAAAGTACTTATTGCTGGAGAATCGCGTCTGCAAAGCCAGACGTTTACTTTGACAGCGGTCAAGCCGCTTGTGAAGCTGCAGTCTCATGGTGGGCAAGTCGGCAGCCTACCCCAATTTCATTGAGTAACATCACGGCGATACCAGATACATCTTTCGGGTCTCTCGGATGGTGCAACGCAGATATCGACAACAGGACATACGGGATTACTTCATACTTTAAAGTAAGCCGTCCGCTAAGTGAATGTCGCACCAGTATGCCGCCAGATCCACCCAGCAACTGCAAGGTTTGTCCATGCCCAAGCGCCGGCAGTAATACGGGCCAACCGATCACCCCTGCCACAGGCGAGAAGCAGTTGTTTGAGACGGATTGGACTGACTCTGCTTCTCATGGTTTGTCGGTCTCTCGCAGCTACCGAAGCCAAGTCACAGGCAGCTTCGCAGGCTTGTCTTCTTTGGCCGCCCACTGGCATCTCGGCATCTCCAGCCTCACTGTTCGCGCCGATGACCTGCTCGCCACCCTCACATTAGGCGACGGCAGCGTGCGCCGCTTCAGCCGTTTGTCTAACTCAGCCGCTTGGGTCTCAGACACCACAGCCACCGAGCAATTCACCTCCATTACCCTGCCCACAGGATCAGCCTTCGGCAGCTTCGCCGGCGCTCCTGGCTACAGCTACACCTCCGGCAGCAATGACGGCGCCTATTTGTTCACCTCCGCTGGCCAGATCCTGCGCCATAGCCAGCGCAACGGCTGGGCGATGAGCTATGCGTACAACGCCTCAAACCAGTTGGCGAGCATCAGCAACCACTTCGGCCGCAGCCTCGCCTTGGCCTACCACGCATCTGGCAACCCATCCGGCTCCCCCGCAGGCTTGCTCGCCAGCATCACCACGCCCGATGGCCAACTCATCAGCTATGAATACGATAGCGCCTCGCGCATGATCCGCGCCAGTTATCCCGGCAATATATCCAAACAATACCTGTACGAGAACACCACCTTCCCTCATCTGCTGACCGGCGTGATGGATGAGAACGCCATTCGCCTGTCCACCTACAGCTACGACGCTTCTGGCCGCGCCATTGAAACCACCAAGGCCAACAGTGTTGACCGCTATCAGGTGAGCTATGGCACATCGGGTGGATCAGGAGCTTCTGGCAATGCCATCACTAGCGCCACCATCACCGACCCTTTAGGCACACCGCGCACGTACAACTACGCCACCAGCCTGTCTCAACTCGCCGTCACCGGCGCAGACAAACCCTCAGGCCTTGGCCTGCGAGATGCCGCCAGCCGCGTGCAAGACAGTTTGGGCTTCATCACCTCTGAGACCGACTTCCTAGGCATCACCAGCGCCTACCAGTGGGACACCACGCGTCGCTTGAAGACGTCTGAGACTCTCGCCGTAGGCCGGCCCGAGCAGCAAACCGTCTCCACCCAATGGCATCCCACGCTGCGCCTGCCTGCTTTGGTCACAGAAGCTGGCAAGACGACAGCCTACACGTATGACGCAGCCGGCAACATCCTCACGCAAACTGAAACCGACACCACCGGCAACGCCAGCAACGGCCAAGTGCGCACTTGGAGCTACACGTACAACGCGTCAAGCCAACTCACGGCCATGACCGACCCGCGCGGCCAGATCTGGGCTTACACGTACAACGCCGCCGGCCAGCGCGCCAGCAGCACCAACCCGCTGGGCCACGTGAGCACGTCCACCTACGACGGCGCAGGCCGAATGCTCACCGAGACCGCCCCGTCTGCCAACAACACGGGCTTGGTCACCAGCTACCAATACGATGCCCGAGGCCGAGTCACCCGCATCGCCCGCGGCAGCAATCTGCCCGCCGCTCAGCAGCAAATCACCCTCTACACCTACAAACCCAGCGGCCAAATCGCCAGCGCCATCCTGCCCAACGGCCACGCCATCAGCTACACCTACGACAGCGCCCAGCGCCTAGTCGCCGCAACGGACAACCGAGGCAATCAGATCACCTACACGCTAGACCCCATGGGCAACCGCATCTCCGAGCAAATCAAGGATGCCAGCAACCAAATCGCCCTGGCCTCCAGCCGCGTGATCAACAGCTTAAACCGCGTCGAAGCCATCAAAGGCGGCACCAATCCTTCAGCGCAGACCACCGCCTTGCAATACGATGCCAACGGCAACCCCATCAAAACCATCGACCCGCTGGGCAACGCCACGCAAACCACGCTCGACGCCCTGCGCCGCCCGATTGCTACCGTGCTGCCCGATGGCAGCCAATCAGACCAGTATTACAACCAGCTCAACCAACTGACTGCTGCCATCGATCCCAAAGACGTGCAAACCAGCTACGTGCGCAATGCGTGGGGAGAAGTGCTCTCGGAGAGCAGCCCAGACATTGGCCAAATTGCCACCACGCGCGATGCACTCGGCAATGCCCTGAGCATGACGGATGCCAAAGGCCAGACCACCAGCTACCAATACGATGCCCTCTCCCGAGTCAGCAGCATCACCTTCGCCGATGGCAAGCAGCACAGCTTCTTCTATGACGGCACTGCAGCAGGCCAACAAATCGGCTCCCTGCGCGAGATGCAAGACCCAAGCGGCAACACCAAGTATGAGCGCGATGCCTTCTCCCGCATCACGAAGAAGACGCAAACCGTGTTGGACAACCCCACCGCTCCGACCGTCCTCATCACCAGCTACACCTACACCGCCGCAGGCGATGTGGCCAGCATCCGCTACCCCAGTGGTTTAACGGTAGGCTACCAATTCAGCGCCAGCGGCCAGATCAGTGGCATCACCACAAAGATAGGCACCGCCGCCGCTCTGCCCTTCCTTCAAAACCTCTCCTACACCGCCCTAGGCGCGCCCAAAGCCTGGAGCTGGGCGCATTGCACAGCGGCCAGCAATGCCATCGCCCCGTGCACCAGCGCCAGCAGAAGCTTTGATGCCGATGGCCGCATGATGGCCAGCAGCATCGCCGCCTACCAATACGACGCAAATAGCCGCATCACAGGCATCACGCAGAATCTGCAAGCCCAGAGGAGCGTCACATCCACCAGCGGCACATCGACAATAACGACCAACCAGCTCTACCCCCAGCCCATCAGCTGGAGCGTGGGCTACGACAGTCGAGGCCGCATCACCAGCTTTGCCCGCCTGCCTAGCTCTGGATCCATCCCCGCAGGCCAGCAAACCGCCAATAGCGAGAGCTACACCTACGATGCCAACTCCAATCGCCTCTCCAGCATCATCTTGAATGCCACCGACACAGACAAAGACGGCCTCTACGAATTCAGC
>JAAFJC010000077.1 GCA_013297925.1 Comamonadaceae bacterium | reverse complement strand
TGGCATTTCTCTAGCGCTTCGTCTGAGATATTGCTGCCAGACTTTTTTCCAAGGCCCTTGACTGTGCCTTGACGATAACTAGCAAAGCAGGCTTGGGAATCGTTGTATTGCCTCCAAGCGGCTTCACACTTCTCTCGCGCAGTGGTCGGCACACGAGCTGTGGGTGCATCGGCTGAAGGCATGGGCTGCGGCGCGCCGGAAATGCTAGCTGGCACTTGGGACGAAACGATATTGCTGCGGGTATCGACTTTTCTGGCCTTGGCGCGGCTCTCTTCAGGCACATCCGTGCCGTATTGCACTTTGCCGTTTTTATCCACCCAGCGGTAGATCTCGCCCGAGCTGGGAGGCTTTTTTGTGGCTGTGGTCGCAGTAGATGTACTCACGCTTGGCGCGGGCTTAGCTGCTGTGCTGGTTTGCGCGAATGCTGCGCCCTGCCCGATCAGTAGCATCCCGAGCAAAGCGCGCACAAGTTTAAGCATGCTGCGGCACCAAGAAATCTCGGCTGATCTTTGCGCCCAAGGCATTGATGCGATCCAAGAATTGAGTTAGATAGGCATGCAAGCCCGTAGCCAAGATTTCATCGATGCGGCCAAATTGCAGATCGGCGCGCAGCTTGCCGGCCGTACGCTGGGTATCTTGCGATTGCGCATTGGCCACCAAGCTTAAATTTTCCACCACCGCATTCAAGCTGGCATGCAGCGAGCGCGGCATATCGGCGCGCAGCATCAGCAACTCAGCCACGCGCTCAGGCGTGATCACGTTGCGGTAAACCTTGCGGTAAATCTCAAAGCCCGAGACGCTGCGCAAAATGGCGCTCCAATGGTAGAAATCCAGCTCCTGATCTTTCTCATTGGCTGCGCCATAAAAATCGCTTTGCAGTGCGTGGAATTTCACATCCAGCAAGCGAGCGGTGTTGTCTGCCCGCTCTAGAAACGTGCCCAAGCGGATGAAATGCAAGGACTCATCCATCAGCATGGTACCCACCGTCACGCCGCGCGAGAGATGGCTTCTGAATTTCACCCATTCAAAAAACTTGCCCGGGTCGCGCTCAAAATCGCCATCTTTCAGCATGCGCTTGAGCTCAAGCCAGGTCTGGTTGATCGTCTCCCAGACTTCGGTGGTCAGCGTGCCGCGCACGGCGCGCGCATTCTCGCGAGCTTGCTTGATGCAGCTCACGATGGAAGATGAATTCATCTCATTTTTCACCATGAAATGCATCACATCTTTGGCATTCACGCTTTGATGCCAAGCTTTGTAGCTCTCATCGAGCTCGCTGATGGAGACGATGCCTTCCCAACCCGCCTGCGCAACAGCGGCAGACTGTGGCAGCAAAGAAGTCTGGTAATTCACATCGAGCATACGCGCGGTGTTCTCTGCACGTTCGGTATAACGAGCCATCCAAAACAAGTGATCGGCAGTACGACTTAACATGATTTATTGTTCCATGATCCAAGTATCTTTTGTGCCCCCGCCTTGCGACGAGTTCACCACCAGCGAGCCTTCTTTCAGCGCTACTCGCGTGAGACCACCAGGTACGAGCTGAACCTCTTTGCCACTGAGCACAAAGGGGCGAAGATCGATATGCCTTGGCGCAATGCCAGCTTCTACAAAGGTAGGGCAAGTAGACAGTGAGAGTGTGGGCTGGGCGATATAGTTTCCAGGATTGGCCTCCAACACACGCCGGAAATCATCGATCTCGGCTCTCGTAGCCGCTGGGCCCACCAGCATGCCGTAGCCGCCCGCGCCATGCACTTCTTTGATCACGAGCTCGCTCATATGATCCAGCACATAGGCCAACTCCTTGGGCTCGCGGCACATATGCGTGGGCACATTGGAGAGGATCGGTTTTTCGCCGAGGTAAAACTCAATCATCTTCGGCACATAAGGGTAGATCGATTTATCGTCGGCCACGCCAGTGCCCACGGCGTTGGAGATCGTCACATTGCCGGCTTTGTAAGCCTCCATCAAACCCGCACAGCCCAGCGTGCTCGTAGATCGGAAGACTTTCGGATCAAGAAAATCATCATCCACTCTGCGGTAAATCACATCCACGCGCTTCGGCCCTTGCGTGGTGCGCATGTAAACGAAGCCATCTTTCACAAACAGATCTTGCCCTTCGACCAGCTCAATGCCCATTTGCTGCGCGAGGAAGGCATGCTCGAAATAAGCGCTGTTATGCATGCCCGGCGTGAGCACCACAACGGTAGGCTCGCCTGATGTGGCGGGAGCCACGCTGCGCAAAGTCTCGAGCAGCAAATCCGGATAGTGCGCCACAGGAGCCACGCTGTTTTGCGCGAACAAATCGGGGAAGAGCCGCATCATCATCTTGCGGTTTTCCAGCATATAGCTCACACCGCTGGGCACGCGCAGATTGTCTTCGAGCACGTAATACTCGCCATTGCCTTGCGCATCGGGAGCGCGCACGATGTCGATCCCAGCGATATGGCTGTAGATCTGCCGAGGTACATCAACGCCCACCATCTCAGGGCGAAACTGTGCGTTGCGCAAAATCTGATCTGCGGGAATCACACCCGCTTTCAAAATCTCTTGTTTGTGATAAACATCATGGAGAAAGCGGTTGAGCGCGGTGACGCGCTGGATCAAGCCCTTTTCCATGCTCGCCCATTCATGCGCAGGGATGATGCGGGGAATCAGATCAAACGGAATCAAACGCTCAGAGCCCGCGCCATCCTCATCCTTTTCACCATACACAGCAAAAGTGATGCCCACCCGGCGAAACACCATCTCCGCCTCATCGCGCCGCGCCCGCATCACATCACGCGGCTGCCGCGCCAGCCATTGGTCATATCGCGCATAGTGAGGCCGCACGCTGGTGGACGTGGCCTGCATTTCATCGAATTTCAAAACTGACATGAAGCTCTCCTATGCACAGGATAGCAAGTTTCAGGCCATGGCCACCTAGGGCAAGCGATGATGCCAATAGCGCTTATGGGTTTCTCGCTGGCAACGGACTGTTTTTGGCTCTGCGCTTTGCCAGCTTGCCGCCCCACACATCGGGGATGCAATAGTGCGAATACCGCGCTCTTGATACCGCGCCATCACTTCTGGCACAGGATGCTGGAAACGGTTGCGATAGCCGGCTTGTATGAGAGCGATACCGGGCTTCACCGCATCTAGGAATTGTGGGGTGGAGGAGGTTTTGCTACCGTGATGTGGCATGAGAAGCAGATCGGCCTGAAGCGCTGCATTCTCAGAGACGAGGCGTTGCTCTTGCGCAGCTTCTAAATCGCCCACGAGCAAGACGGTGTGCCGGCCGTTGCTGATACGTAGCACGCAGCTCATGGCATTAGGCTTTTGCTGGAAGTCGTAATCAGCGGTTTGGGGATGCAGAATTTCAAAATTAATGCCGTCCCAGTTCCACTTCTGGCCAGCGATGCATCGCTCTGCCTTGCGAATCTGCTGCAAATCGTTGCCCTCTTCTATAGAGCTGATCAGCTGAGCTTGCGGCTGCATTTTGAGCACAGCTGCTGCGCCGCCAATATGATCCGCGTCTCGGTGCGAAATCATCAACACATCGAGCTTTTCGTCGAGGGCTCGTAGCAGGGGCACAAGTGTGCGCTGGCCGGCATCGCTCTCGCGCGAAAAGCGTGGCCCGGCGTCATAAAGCAAGCTGTGATTCGCAGTTTGCACCAGGATGGCGTTGCCTTGGCCGATGTCTGCGCCCAGCAATGCGAATTCGCCCTGCGCAGGCCGAGGCGGGCTCACCAGCAGCATGGGCAAAATCATCACAGCGCCGGTAAACCGCATGGCCCAAGGCAGTCTGAGTACCAACAATATTGCGCCAAACAAGGCAATCGCCGGCAAGAAACCTGCACTAGATGCTACCGAAACAGTAGCAAACGGAACCTGTGCGAGCCAGCCAAGCAGCATGCCAAGCGCTTGCACGCAAAGCGCTGCTGCATCCCAAATAGGCGGTGCAATCACACCCAGCATCGCCAGCGGCGTGATCACCAGCGTGACCCAAGGAATGGCTAATGCATTGGCGAGCAGCCCAACCACAGAGACTTGGTTGAAGAGCAGCAAGCTCAAGGGAGTAAGCGCCAACGTGATGACCCACTGCTCACGAAGCATGTTTTTCAGGCGGCTCCAGATGCCTTGCTGCTGCTCAGAGCCTCGCCCAGCATCCGTAGCAAACAATATGCCTACTGCCACAAAGCTCAGCCAAAAGCCTGCAGACAGCAGCGCCCAAGGATCTAGCGCCACGATCAGAGCGAGCACGAGGAGCCACACCAACGGCCAGGGCCATTGCTTGCCCGAGAGCTTGAGCACCGCCGCCGCGCAAAGCATCCAAATCGTGCGCTGCGCTGGCACGCCCCAGCCTGCAAAAGCTGCATAGGCAGTAGCGAGCAACACGCCACCGATCAGCGCCGCATGCTGGGCTGGAAACACTGTGGTTAGCCGCATGTTGCGTCGCCAGAGGCCTCCAATCAACAAAGCTGCGCCCCAAGCAAACATCGTGATGTGCAGGCCAGAAATACTCATCAAATGGGCCACACCAGTAGCGCGGTAAACATCCCAATCAGCGCGATCAATCGCCGCTTGATCACCCACCGCAAGAGCAGCAATCACGCCAGCGAGCTGCGGGCTGCTCACTTTCTCAAAGATCGCATCACGCACTTTTTGGCGCGTGGCTTCGAGCGGATGCTGCCAGGTATCGCCAAGCTTGACAGGCCCATCGCCACGCAAAGCCTCTCTTGGCGTGGCACGCACATAGCCTGTGGCTGCAATGCCCTGCTCCCAAAGCCAGAGCTCATAGTCAAAGCCATAGGGATTCAAATTTCCATGTGGCGCTTTGAGCCGCGCCACCATCTGCCAGCGCTCGCCAGCTTTGATATGCCCGCTGCCAGAATTGAGCTCGGCGAATGGCACGAGAGCAGCATCTTCAGACAGGCGCGGCAAGCTCCGATACCAAGACAGCTGGATGCGCGGTGGCAATTGCACAGCCACTGCTTTGCCTTCTTGCAAGAGCTGGGCCGATTCCACATCAAGACGAAAGCGAATGCCCGATTCATCCCTTTGCGGCATGGCAGCGACAACACCCGTGATGCGAATGTCAACGCCTTCCAAGCGAGCATCTAACGCATCATCGCCATAGATCGCCGCACGCCAGCCCGTTTGCGCAAAACCCAAGATTGCCGCCGCCAAGCAAAGTATCAGCAAACCAGCAGCGGCATGCAAGCGCCTCATGCTGCTGCGTAGAGCATCTGGATTCACTATGAATTTGATAGCTGTTCCCGCAATGAATACGCCGGCTACTAAGCTAAAAGCACTATAAATCCAAGTAGAAAACAACTCCCGCTGCTGCAATTGCAAGGCGCAGCCCAGCACAAAGCAAAGAAGCGGCAGCAAAAAAGGCAGCATGGCAGCGTGTATTGTTGTGTTGATCCGCTACGATGCGGTGTTTTTGATCATTATCCAACGGAGCATCCACCATGAGCGTTTACGACAAACTCAAAGAACTCAGCATTGATCTTCCTCCCGTGGCCGCGCCCGCAGCGGCTTATGTGCCCTTCGTGCAGACTGGCAATCTCGTCTTCGTCTCTGGCCAAATTGCGCGCAAAGATGGCGGCGTCTGGGTGGGTCAGTTCGGCAAAAACATTCAAACCGAAGAAGGCAAGCTGGCCGCTCGCAATTGCGCAATCCAGCTCATGGCTGTGTTGCAATCAGCCACGGGTGACTTGAACAAAATCAAGCGCATTGTCAAAGTGATGAGCTTGGTCAACTCCACGCCAGATTTCACCGAACAGCACATCGTCACCAATGGCTGCTCCGAGTTGCTCGGCCAAGTGTTTGGTGCGCAAGTGGGCGCGCATGCGCGTAGTGCTTTTGGCGTGGCGCAGATTCCTATGGGCGCTTGTGTTGAAATTGAGTTGATTGCCGAATTAGCTTGATGTTTTTTCGCCATAGCAAGCCGCCATCGACTCTTGCGCTTGCTACTCCTTAAGTATTCAATTCAATCATCAAAAGCGTTTTTGTTTTGTAAATTACAAAAAATACTCTCGGATTCAATCAGATCGTCGAATAAGCACTTTTTACAAATACTCACTTCCTTCATAATGAGAGGTACTACAGGTGTTATCGCCACCAAGGTTTGAGCTATGTCGTTGATGACCAAACAAGAATTGACGCTCTTAGGGCAGTATGTGGTTGAGCGCACAGATCGCGGCAACCAGATCATTCAGCGCGACCCCCGTCAGATGCCCCGACGTTTGCGCGTCTTGTTGTTGGCCATCGACGGCGGCCAAAACGTCAGCCTCTATACACAAACGCTCAAAGGCTTCGGCGATGTGAGCGAGCTGCTTGTTGAGCTGATCAATCTGGGAATGGTGCGCTTGGTAGAGCCCATGCTGGCCAAGCAGCAAAGAGAATCTGGCCGCAGCGATACTTATCGCGCATTAGACAGCCTGCTGGATGATTCGCGCTTTGACAGCGAAGCAGCTGCGGATGTGTTTTATGGAAGCACCAATCCGGGCAGCTTCGACGAGATGGTGCGTGTGGCGCAGATCGATCAGCCTAAATACACGCCTCCTCCAGCTGCACCATCTCCTGTGGCCGCACACGCTCAAAAAGCTCAGCTGGAGAGCTTATTCAATTTGCTCGATTCTGTGCGCGGAGAGCGCGCGCAACTCAAGCAGCAGATCGTTAAATTGCAGCGCGTCAAGCAAGCCGCGTTGCGCCTGAACAAAGAAAATCACAAGCTGCAAAATTGGGTCTATGGCTTGGGCATCACTTGCGCCCTATTGCTGGCCTGCTTGATGCTTCTGATTTTCAAGCGCTGATGGCTTTCGCCTTTATTCAACCCGCAGCACACCCGTCGGCTTGAAGCCCAAATCTGCGGCTTTGCCTTTGCGCGCCCTGGCGGCTCGGGCGTTGTTGAGGCTGCGGATTTCTAGCTGCTCTTCGCGCTCTTTGCCGCCTCGGCCAATGCCAGTAATTTTGATGCTGCGGCTATACGCAGCTGCGCCAGCTAAGCTGTCTTTTGCATCCAGATCAATCAGCATCAGGCCGCGCCCGCCGCCAGTCATGGCTTTGAGCTCTGAGAGTTCAAACGTGAGGATGCGGCCACCTGCGGAGGCGCAGGCCACATGCGTGGCCACTATCAATTTCATAGCTGCCTGCGCAGATTCTGTGCCGGCGACTGCCGGATTTTTCATATAAATCTCTAATGGAGAGGGTTTGCAAACCGTCTCGCCCTCGCCCACGCTGATGAAGGCTTTGCCGGCTTTCTGGCGCGAGATCATGTTTTCCACACTCGCGATGAAGCCGTAGCCGCCGCTGCTGGAGAGCAGGAGCTGGGCGCTGCCAGCGCCTGCGAAATAGTGCAGCAGCTGCGTGCCTGATTCAAGCTCAATCAGCGTCGTCACGGGCTGACCATCGCCGCGTGCGCCGGGCAGACTGGCGACGTTGACGCTGTACACGCGGCCATTGCTGCCGAAGGCGAGCAGTGTGTCCACCGTGCGGCATTCAAAGGTGTCATACAGGCCATCACCTGCTTTAAACGCAAAGCTGCTCGCCTCGTGACCATGACCTGTGCGGGCGCGCACCCAGCCTTTGCTGGAGACGATGACTGTGACCGGCTCATCAACGATCTTGATCTCGGCCACGGCTTTTTTCTCGGCTTGGATCAGGGTGCGGCGTGGGTCTTTGGCTGGATCGCCGAAGGCTTTGGCATCTTGCTCAATTTCTTTGATCATCAGGCGGCGCAGAGCTGCGGGGGAGTTGATGATTTCTTCGAGTTTGCCCTGCTCTTCGCGAAGCTCTTTGAGCTGTTGTTCAATCGCAATCGCTTCTAGCCTAGCCAATTGACGCAGGCGAATTTCGAGAATGTCTTCAGCTTGCCGATCAGTGAGTTTGAATCGCTGAATCAATGCTGGCTTAGGTTCATCCGAATTGCGGATGATCGCGATCACTTCATCAATATTGAGCAAGACGATCTGGCGGCCTTCCAGAATATGAATGCGCTCCAGCACCTTCTCCAAGCGATGGCGGCTTCGGCGCTCAATCGTGGTGGCGCGGAATTCGATCCACTCGCTGATCATCTCGCGCAAGGTCTTTTGCTTCGGAGTGCCATCCAGGCCAATCGCAGTGAGGTTGATCGAGCAACTGCTCTCTAGCGAGGTGTGCGCGAGCAGCGCGGTGATTAGCTCAAGTTGTCCGATCTTGCTCGTCTTGGGCTCAAACACGAGGCGCACATGGGCATCTTTGTTGCTCTCATCGCGCGCCACATCCAGCAGCGCGAGCATGCTGGCCTTGAGCTGCGTTTGCTCTTGGGAGAGTGCCTTCTTGCCAGTTTTCACCTTCGGATTGGTGATCTCTTCAATCTCTTCCAGCACCTTGGCTGTGCTCACGCCTTGCGGCAACTCCGTGACGACGAGCTGCCACTGCCCACGCGCCAGCTCTTCAATTTTCCAACGTGCGCGGATTTTGAGGGAGCCGCGCCCGGTGCGGTAAGCCTCTGCGATATCGGAAGCTGGGCTGATGATCTGACCGCCATTAGCGAAATCGGGGCCGGGGATCAGGGTGAACAGATCTTCATCGCTGAGCTTGGCATTCTTGATGAGCGCGACCGTAGCTTGCGCAACTTCATGCAGGTTGTGGCTCGGGATTTCTGTGGCGAGGCCAACGGCGATACCGCTTGCACCATTGAGCAAATCAAAGGGCAAGCGCGCGGGCAGCAGGCGCGGCTCCTGTTCTGATCCATCGTAATTCGGCACGAAATCGACCGTGCCCATATCGACTTCATCGGTCAGCAGCGTGGCGATTTTTGCCAAGCGCGCTTCGGTGTAGCGCATCGCAGCGGCACTGTCACCATCGCGCGAGCCGAAATTGCCTTGGCCATCAATCAGCGGATAGCGCTGAGAAAAGCCCTGCGCCATGCGCACCATCGCGTCGTATGCGGCGCTGTCGCCATGCGGATGGTATTTGCCCAGCACATCGCCTACTACGCGAGCAGATTTCACGGGCTTGGCGCCACTTGCGCCGTTGCTGCCGCCAAAACTAAGCCCCATGCGATGCATGGAATAAATGATGCGACGCTGCACAGGCTTTTGGCCATCGCACACGTCGGGCAAGGCGCGGCCTTTGACGACGCTCAGCGCATATTCGAGATAAGCGCGTTGGGCATAAACGGCGAGATTGAGGCTATCGCCATCATCGCCACTGCCCATTTTGGTGTCGGTAGGCGGCGTGTTGGGGGGATCGAGATCGAAAAGGGTGGGGTCGCTCATGGGAGAAGTGGCTTCGATTTACTTGGTATCTGTCGTAGGTAATGCAGGGGCCGTGAGGGGTGGCACCATATTGCCGCGCCCTGCGATTTGGCCGGGCGCTGTGGCCGCCGGCGCGTTAGGAAACTCCATGCGCACACGATTCGGCGTTTGATTTTGCTGCTGGCGCTGAGCAATCGCTGCGGGCGGCTTGAGCTGGTTATAAATCTGCATCACGGTCACGACGTAATTTTGCGTCTCTTTGAACGGCGGGATCTTGTTACCATAGCGCTGCACCGCGCCCTCGCCTGCGTTGTAGGCCGCAAGCGCGAGCTCCAGCTTGCCAGGAAACATGTTGATCAGATCGCGCAAATAGCGCGAGCCTGCTTTGATGTTCGTTTTCGGATCGGTGAGTTTTTTCTCAATCGGCGTTTTCGCATCGCCGCTCACGCCGTATCGCTGCGCCGTGGGCGGCATCAGCTGCATGAGGCCCACTGCGCCTTTCGGAGACACAGCATTCGTATCAAACCCGCTCTCAGTGGCGATCAGCGCTTGCAGCAACTCAAAATCAATATTGTGAGCCTGCGAAGCCTCACGCATGTGATGCTTGACCGCTTTGAAATTCGGCGAGACATCAAAAAATGCGATCAGCTTGGATTTACCCGACGGCACAGCCACTTGGCGTGGGGTTTCCTGCTCGGCAATCGCGGCAGATGTCACACCGTTCTTGGTATCAAAGCCCGTGCCGCCCTTAAAAAACAGCTCATAACGATCATCGATTTTTTCCGCTGCAAAGTGCGCCACGCCTTTGGCGTCGATATAGCCCCAAACATCGGCATGAGCTGGTGCGGCTGCGAGCAAGCCAAAGCCCACGCAAACCACAGAGATGCATCGCTTCAAATTTAATAGCACCCGGCGCTTTAAATATGCCGGCGACTGGCAGTTTTTCATCATAGAAGCCATCAAAAACTGCCTTCCAAGCCATTCGTTCGCCGCGCATCGAATTCCGTGCGCAACATCGAGAGCACGTGCAACGAATCAAAATCCGCACCCGCCTGCGAGCCACGCCCCGCAGGCATGCTGCTCGCCACCTGCTGAAGACGCACCGCCTCGCGCAGCGTGCCTTCGAGCACAAACCCCTCAGAATCGTACAAAGCCTTCGCCCGCTCATTGCGCGCCTTCACATCCAGCCAAAAGCGATGCGCCCCCAAATCATCAAAGGCCACGCGCTTAGCCACCCGCAGCGCAGCCCGCCCCAAGCCCTGCCCTTTGGCCGCGATCACCATGCGCTTCAATTCAATCGACTGATGCGGATTACGACACCCAATCAAAATCAAAAACCCCACAGCCTCCAGAGCCGCGCCGCCTTCCACAACGAAATGCCGCATATCCGGAAACCGAATCGAAGCCTCATGCTGCGTGCGCTCCCAAGGCGTGATAAACGGCAAATTCGCCTCATCCTGCTCCAAAGAGAGCACGAAGGCGATGTCGCTAGACAGCGTAGGGCGTAGGCGGATGCGGGGGGTCATGCCGCGCTCTCCGATTCATCAGATTTTTGCAAACTTAAAGCTTGCTGCAATGCAGCGCGCTCTTTATCCAACTCCGCACGCAGTTGCTCCTCAGTCGGCAACACCAGCTTATAACGACTGGCGAAAAGCTTCTCGCTGTCGTGCAAGACGGAGTACCGCACAACCGATTGATCTTTGTCTTCGCAAAGCAAGATGCCCACCGTCGGATTGTCTGCATCGCCTCGGCGTAGATCGTCATACATACGGACATACATGTCCATCTGACCAATATCTTGATGCGTGAGTTCGCCTGTTTTCAAGTCGATCAGCACAAAGCATTTCAGAAGGTAGTTATAAAACACCAGATCAATATAGAAGTCTTTGGTCTCCGTGCTGATGCGCTGCTGCCTCGCCACGAAAGCAAACCCTTTGCCGAGCTCAAGCAAGAAGGCCTGTAATTTATCCATCAGCGCTTGTTCGAGTTTAGATTCCAGCAGCTTTCCTGTGCTCGGCAGCCCAAGAAATTCCAGCATAACGGGATCGCGCACGAACGCACGCGCCGTGTTTTCGGCTTTTGTAGTCGCATCTGCTTCTGCCGTGACAGCTTTTTTGTCTTGGCTGAGCAGCAAGCGCTCGTAATACATGGAGCCTATTTGCCGCTCTAGCGCGCGTGAACTCCAGTTTTGAGAAATGGCTTCAGTGACATACCATTGGCGTGCTTGCTCATTCTGGACTCGCAAAAGCAGGCGGTAGTGCGTCCATGCCAATTCGTGACGCAGTGCGTCACGAATTGGGAAGGCTTGATAGAAAAGCCGCATGTATCGCAAATTCGAAGCATCAAAGCCTTTGCCAAACTCTTGCGTCAATTGCTCAGCCAGCTGAGTCAGCAAGCGCGTGCCAAAAGCTGCCCGATTTTCGCCTTTCTGCTCATACTCAACAATGTGCTGTCCAACCTGCCAATAGGTCATGACTTGGATGTTGTCCACGGCTCGCAACGCCTGCTGGCGAGACTGCGCGATCAGCCCTCTGAGAGCAACCAGCAAATCAGTCGGCAGTACCGTCAAAGTCTCCGTCATCAAACATCCACCTCCACCTCATCCCCATGCAACTCCATCAGAGAGCGGCGGGCGGCGGCTTCGGTTTTGCCCATGAGTTGGTTGAAACTGTTGGAGGTTTGCGCGAAATTGAGGTTACCGTATTGCACGGGGAGCAGGCGGCGGGTGTCGGGGTTGAGCGTGGTTTCCCAGAGTTGCTCGGCATTCATCTCGCCAAGGCCTTTGAAGCGGCTGATCGTCCATTTGCCTTCGGCCACGCCTTCTTTGCGCAGTTTGTCGAGGATGGCGGTGAGCTCGCCTTCGTCTAGCGCATAGACCTTGCCTGCGGCTTTTTTCCCGCGAGCGGGTGTGTCCACACGGAAGAGCGGTGGGCGAGCCACGTAGAGGTTGCCGGATTCGATGAGTTTGGGGAAATGCTTGAAGAAAAGCGTGAGCAGGAGCACTTGGATGTGCGAGCCATCTACGTCCGCATCACTCAAAATACAAATCTTGCCGTAGCGCAGGCCGCTCATGTCGGGCGAATCTTCCGGACCGTGTGGATCAATGCCAATGGCCACAGAAATATCGTGAATCTCGGTGTTGGCAAACAAGCGATCTCGCTCGACTTCCCAGGTGTTCAAAACTTTTCCGCGCAAAGGCAGGATGGCTTGCGTTTCCTTATCGCGCCCCATCTTGGCGCTGCCGCCCGCAGAATCGCCTTCCACCAAAAACACTTCGTTATGCGCCAAATCTTTGCTCTCGCAATCGGTGAGCTTGCCGGGCAGCACAGCCACGCCGGAGCCTTTGCGCTTTTCTACCTTTTGGCCTGCGCGTTGGCGAGATTGCGCCGCTTTGATGGCAAGTTCAGCGAGCTTTTTGCCGTAATCCACATGCTGATTGAGCCACAGCTCCATCGAGGGGCGCACGTAGCTGCTCACCAAGCGCACAGCATCGCGTGAATTGAGCCGCTCTTTGATCTGCCCTTGGAATTGCGGATCAAGCACCTTGGCAGAAAGCACATATGAAGCCCGTGCAAACACGTCTTCCGGCATCAGCTTCACGCCTTTGGGCAGCAGCGAATGCAAATCCACAAAGCTCTTCACGGCGGTAAAGAGGCCGTCGCGCAAGCCTGAATCATGCGTGCCGCCCGCGCTGGTAGGAATCAAATTCACATAGCTCTCACGAATGGGGTTGCCCTCTTCCGTGAACGCCACACACCAAGCCGCGCCCTCGCCTTCGGCAAAGGTGTCGTTGTTCTCCGCAAAGCCTTCGCCTTCCCACAGCGGAATCACCGCATCTGCCGGCAAAGATTGCTCCAAATAATCACGCAGGCCACCTTTGTATTGCCAAGTCTGCGTGTCTTTTTTCTTCTCATCCACGAGCGAAACCGTCACGCCCGGCATCAGCACGGCTTTGCTGCGCAGCAGATGCACCAGCTCAGCATGCGGCAGCGCTGCGCTTTCAAAATACTTCGCGTCCGGCCAAGCGCGCACGCTCGTGCCATTTTTGCGATCGCCCTCAATCTGCTTGCGCAAATGCAGCTTCTCAATCACATCGCCGCCGCTGAACACCAGCTTCGCCACCATACCCTCACGATGGCTCGTCACTTCCAAGCGCTTGGCCAGCGCATTCGTCACGCTCACGCCCACGCCATGCAAGCCGCCCGAGAAGCTGTAAGCGCCGCCCTTGCCTTTGTCAAACTTGCCACCCGCATGCAAGCGTGTGAACACGATCTCCAGCACGGCCACTTTTTCCTCCGGGTGCATGCCAAACGGAATGCCGCGCCCATCATCATGCACGCTCACCGAGCCATCCGTATGCAGCTCCACCTTGATGCGCTTGCCGTGGCCAGCCAAAGCTTCATCGGCCGCGTTGTCCAGCACCTCTTGAATGATGTGCAGCGGATTGTCCGTGCGGGTATACATGCCCGGCCGCTGCTTGACGGGCTCCAGCCCCTTCAAAACACGGATCGAGCCTTCGGAATATTGAGTCGGTAACTTATCTGCCA
>JAAFJC010000076.1 GCA_013297925.1 Comamonadaceae bacterium | reverse complement strand
CTCGGCCTCAAAGTCAAGTTCCTCGGTGGCGACGGCATCTGCTCCTCTGAGCTGGCCAAGCTCGCTGGCGACGCAATGGCTGACGATCAAGTCGTTTGCGCAGAAGCAGGCGGTGTGGAAGGTGAAGGCAAAGCATCCATGGAGAAATTCAAGGCTGATTTCAAAGCCAAGAACAATGCTGATGTTCAAGTCTACGCACCTTACGTGTATGACGCTGTGAACGTGATGGCTGCCGCGATGGTCAAGGCTGATTCGGCTGATCCAGCAAAATACCTGCCTGTGCTCGCTGCAACTGCTGACTACAAAGGTGTGACCGGTGTGATCGCTTTTGACGAAAAAGGCGACATCAAGAACGGCGCGCTGACTTTGTACACCTTCAAAGGTGGTAAGCGTAGCGAAATCGCTGTGGTGCGTTAATTTTTAGTTGATTCTAAGAAGACAATTTCCACACTCGAATTTAAGGGAGCCGAAAGGCTCCCTTTTTTCTTGTTCAATTGCAGCACCAAAAGTGCCTGATCGGAGGCAAGGCATGGGGCAAGATCAGCGGCTTGCAATACCCGTGATTTTCGTGCCGGCTTTGATATTCTTTTTCGTGAACCAGCCTTGGTTCATCTCCAGCACGTAGCGCACTGGCTTGGCCGAGCAGTGAGGATTCAAGGTCTGTGGTTGCATATCCACAAGGTTCACAATCGTGCCATCGTCATCCACGAAAGCTGCAGTCAGTGGAATCAGTGTGTTTTTCATCCAGAAGCATTGCTGGCTGGGCTGCTCAAACACAAAGAGCATACCTTCATGCGTCGGCATATTTTTCCGCCACATCAGCCCGATTTGCCGCTGCTCTGGTGTGAGCGCCACTTGCGCGTCAATGCGATGCATCCCAACGCCCAAGGCCACACGCTTCAAATTCATTTGCGGCTCTTCTTGCGCCCAGATCGTTGGAGCGCACATGAGTAATACGCAAGCCATCAGCTTGCGACGGAAACCACATGAATTGAGAGCAGGTGACGTATTCATCAGAGAATTGTCCAATAAAACTCTTGATTTGTGCGCTGAGCTAAACGCGTTTCGCCATGAAAATTGCCCGCTGGCAACAAGGCACAACGGGCAATTTGAGGGGGAAAAAACCTAAATTAGGCTTTTTTCTCGGCCTTTGCTTTCTTAGCTTTTTTCTTAGCAGCTTTTTTCTCTGCCTTAGCAGCAGCTTTTTCTTCTTTCTTCATTTCTGGCTTAGCAGCGGCAGCTGGAGCTGCAGGAGCAGCAGCGGCTGGCTTAGCAGCAGGAGCAGCGGCTGGAGCAGCAGCCTGAGCGAAAGCACCAGCAGCGAACAGGCCAGCAACGAGAGCAGCGATCAATTTAGACATGTCAAATTTCCTTGAGTTACTTTAAAGGTCCCTCCCACCTCGGGAGTTGGGCTTACAACGGGTGTGCTTTACCGAAGGTTGACAAAGCTTTTAAAAAAATCCACACAAAACACTCGGGTTTACCCAAAATGCGTTTCACTAAGGATAGCCTCGCAGCGAGCCCTTATTTCTCTGCTCATTTCAGTCATACTCTCTACCTTTGGAGACCGTGCCTATATGTATCAGCATATCAAAGTGCCTTCCGCAGGCCAAAAAATCACCGTTAACAAAGATTTCAGCCTGAATGTGCCTGATGAGCCGATCATTCCCTACATTGAGGGCGATGGCACGGGCTTAGACATCACGCCCGTGATGCTCAAAGTGGTGGATGCCGCGGTAGCAAAAGCCTACGGCGGCAAGAAGAAAATTCACTGGATGGAAGTGTTTGCTGGCGAGAAATCCACCAAGGTGTATGGCCCAGATGTGTGGTTGCCCGAAGAGACGCTGCGTGCGGTGAAAGATTACGTGGTGTCGATCAAAGGGCCGCTGACCACGCCCGTGGGGGGCGGCATTCGCAGCTTGAATGTGGCGCTTCGACAGGAGCTGGATCTCTATGTCTGCCTGCGCCCCATTCAGTACTTCAAAGGTGTGCCTTCGCCCTTGAAAGAGCCAGAAAAAACCAATATGGTGATCTTCCGCGAAAACAGCGAAGACATCTATGCCGGCATCGAGTTTGAATCTGGCAGCGACAAAGCCAAGAAGATGATCAAATTCTTGCAAGACGAGATGGGTGTGAAGAAAATTCGCTTCCCAGAAACATCGGGCATCGGCGTCAAACCCGTGTCTATCGAAGGCACAGAGCGCTTGATGCGCAAAGCCCTGCAGTATGCGATTGACAACGATAAGCCAAGCGTGACCATTGTTCACAAAGGCAATATCATGAAATTCACCGAAGGTGGTTTCCGCGATTGGGCCTATGCCTTGGCGCAGAAGGAATTTGGCGCTGAGCTGATCGATGGTGGCCCGTGGTGTCAGTTCAAAAACCCGAAAACCGGTAAGAACATCATCATCAAAGACAGCATCGCCGATGCGTTTTTGCAGCAAATCTTGTTGCGCCCCGCCGAATACAGCGTGATCGCCACACTGAATTTGAATGGTGATTACGTCTCGGATGCGCTCGCTGCGCAAGTGGGCGGCATTGGCATTGCACCGGGGGCGAATATGTCTGACAACATTGCGATGTTTGAAGCCACGCATGGTACAGCGCCCAAATATGCCGGCAAGGATTATGTCAACCCTGGCTCTGAAATCCTCTCGGCTGAGATGATGCTGCGCCACATGGGCTGGAAAGAAGCCGCTGATCTGATCATTTCCTCGATGGAAAAGTCAATCGCGAGCAAGAAAGTCACCTATGATTTTGCGCGATTGATGGAAGGCGCAACCCAGGTGTCTTGCTCAGGCTTTGGCCAAGCGATGATCGACAATATGTGAGCTTGATTTGCGCCCATCAAAAATGCCGCTGATGAAGCGGCATTTTTGATGGCGGGATTCAAACGATCAGCGGCTATGCGCCATCTCTTGGTGGCCGACATTGAATTGCGGAGTGCGCACCCGAGATTCGCGCTTACGGGGCTGTGCTTCTTGTTGCACTTGGCTAGGCTCGGGCGGAGCAGTTTGAAGGATGTTTTGAGCGTGCGATCCCTTTGGGCCGTCAGTCAGCTCAAAGCTCACCCGAGCACCTTGCTTCAGAGTTTTGTAGCCGTCCATCGCAATCGCAGAGAAATGAATGAAGACATCCGCGCCGCCAGCGTCCGGCGTGATGAATCCAAAACCTTTTGAGTCATTGAACCATTTCACGATGCCTGTTGCCATGAGATTTCCTTTGAATTTGATGAATGCTGTTTCGCAGAATAGAACATATTGTCTGCTTAGTTTGAGGGTATTTAAACTGTTTGTCAAATTTATGTCCAATATTTTTCATATTTTGTTTAGACAAAGCTTTGTGCTGGACAAAGACTGCAATTCCATTGAATTTGTTTCAAGGATTCATAGAGTGTTTAGGTGAAACCAGTGGGTCTGCATTAAGGCTTGAACCAGGAAGGCACTTGCAAAATATGCCCTCGCCTTAAAATACATTCAAAATCGTCACATTCAAAATCAGGAATCCAATTGGCCACTCAAACTCCCAAGCGCCCGCCACCCGAGCCACGCGCTAAACCCATCGAGGAAGATGATGGCGGCTCCGTGGTGCTTGAACGCGTACCTGAAAAAACCAAGCCACCCCAGATGTACCAAGTGGTGCTGCTCAACGATGATTACACGCCGATGGAGTTCGTCGTCGCGGTGATTCAAGAGTTCTTCAACAAAGACCGAGAAACTGCGACGCAGATCATGTTGAAGATTCACATGGAGGGCAAAGGAGTGTGCGGCGTGTTCAGCAAAGATGTAGCTGCCACCAAGGTAGATCGCGTGATGGAAGCGGCACAAAAGTCAGGCCACCCCTTGCAATGTGTCAGCGAGCCCACAACTTGAAAAATATCCGCTGCAAGGCCATCAGTTTTGCAGCAGAATGAAGATAGAGATTACAGACGAAAGCCACTAGGAATTTATATGATTGCTCAAGAACTTGAAGTCAGTTTACACATGGCCTTTGTCGAAGCGCGTCAGCAGCGCCACGAGTTCATCACCGTGGAGCATTTGCTACTCGCCTTGCTCGATAACCCGAGCGCTGCCGAAGTGTTGCGCGCTTGCGCTGCAAATATCGATGAGCTGCGCAAATCGCTCACCACCTTCATCAAAGACAACACGCCGCAAGTGGCAGGCACAGAAGAGGTGGACACACAACCCACGCTCGGCTTCCAGCGCGTGATCCAGCGCGCCATCATGCATGTGCAGAGCACGGGCAATGGCAAGAAGGAAGTCACCGGCGCAAATGTGCTCGTGGCGATCTTTGGCGAAAAAGATTCGCATGCGGTTTACTATTTGCATCAACAAGGCGTCACCCGCCTGGATGTGGTGAACTTCATCGCTCACGGCATCAAGAAAACCGATCCCCCAGAGCCCGCCAAAGCCGGCGATAGCTCAGGCGAGGGCGGTGAAGAGCGCGAAGAGAAATCCGAGAAGGCCTCTCCGCTGGAGCAATACACGCAAAACCTTAATCAATTGGCCAAAGACGGCAAGATTGATCCGCTGATTGGTCGTGAATATGAGGTCGAGCGCGCGATTCAAATTCTTTGCCGTCGCCGTAAAAACAACCCTCTGCTGGTAGGAGAAGCCGGCGTAGGTAAAACGGCGATTGCTGAAGGCCTCGCATGGCGCATCACACAAAAGGACGTGCCTGAAATCTTGGCTGAGGCCGTGGTGTATTCGCTCGACATGGGCGCACTGCTCGCCGGCACGAAGTATCGTGGCGATTTTGAGCAGCGCTTGAAAGGCGTGCTCAAAGGCTTGAAAGACAAGCCCAATGCCGTGCTCTTCATTGATGAGATTCACACGCTGATTGGCGCGGGTGCTGCTTCCGGCGGCACGCTGGATGCATCGAATTTGCTCAAACCTGCTTTGTCTAACGGCACGCTCAAGTGCCTAGGCGCTACGACCTTCACCGAATACCGTGGCATCTTCGAGAAAGATGCAGCGCTCTCGCGCCGCTTCCAGAAGATCGATGTGGTCGAGCCCACGATTGAGCAGACGGTAGAAATCCTCAAAGGCCTCAAGAGCCGCTTTGAAGAGCATCACAGCGTGAAGTTTGCGGTAAGCGCATTGGTGGCTGCGGCTGAGCTCTCCGCCAAATACATCAATGATCGCCATCTGCCCGATAAGGCGATTGACGTGATTGACGAAGCCGGCGCAGCGCAGCGCATTTTGCCGGCCAACAAACGCAAGAAAACCATCTCCAAATCTGAGGTGGAAGACATCGTGGCCAAGATCGCTCGCATTCCGCCAGCGAGCGTGAGCAACGATGATCGCAGCAAGCTGCGCAATATCGAGCGTGATCTGAAGAATGTCGTGTTTGGCCAAGATGCCGCTCTTGAAGCTTTGGCGGCCGCAGTAAAAATGGCGCGCTCAGGCCTGGGCCGTGCCGACAAGCCGATTGGCTCTTTCCTCTTCTCCGGCCCCACCGGCGTAGGCAAGACAGAAGCAGCCAAGCAGCTCGCCAACATCATGGGCATTGATCTCATTCGCTTTGATATGAGCGAATACATGGAGCGCCATGCCGTGAGCCGCCTGATCGGTGCGCCTCCGGGCTATGTGGGCTTTGATCAGGGTGGCTTGCTCACGGAAGCCATCACCAAGAAGCCGCATTCGGTGCTCCTGCTCGATGAAATCGAAAAAGCGCATCCGGATATTTTCAACGTGCTCCTGCAAGTGATGGATCACGGCACGCTGACGGATAACAATGGCCGTAAAGCCGATTTCCGCAACACCATCATCATCATGACGACCAATGCCGGCGCTGAGACGATGAACAAATCCACGATTGGCTTTACTAACTCTCGCCAGCAAGGCGATGAGATGGCTGATATCAAGCGCTTGTTCACGCCCGAATTCCGCAACCGTTTGGATGCGATGGTCAGCTTCAAGCCGATCAATGAAGATGTGATCCTGCGCGTGGTGGATAAGTTCTTGCTCCAGCTTGAAACTCAGTTGGATCAGAAGAAAGTCGATGTCACCTTCACGGACGCACTGCGCAAGCACTTGGCCAAGACCGGCTTCGATCCGCTCATGGGTGCACGCCCGATGCAGCGCTTGATCCAAGACACGATCCGCAAAGCGTTGGCCGATGAGCTGCTGTTTGGCAAGTTGGTTGACGGCGGCATCGTTACCGTGGACATGGACGCCGAAGGCAAAATCGCTTTGGATATCCAGCCGCTGCCTAAGAAAGAAGGCAAGCCGAAAGCTGAGACGGAAGAGGTTGCAGCGGATTAACGTCTGAGCCTTCGCTTCTTGATCAACAGCCTGCCGTCAAACGCAGGCTGTTTTCTCATGTAGAGTATGCTATCAATGTTGTAGCACGCCGCGCAATATCTATGCCGGCGACATGCCAGTTTTCCTTTAAAAATACTGCTTAAACAGCTTCCAAGCTGCTGCGACCGTAAACATGCATCTGCCCTTTGTAGGCTGAGCCATCAGGCAATGTTGTGATGCGGGTGGCCGCATGTGAGTAGCCGAGTAATCCCATCTTTCGGCTAAAGCTGCCATGGTTGCTACGATTCGGATCGATGATCATCACTTGCACATCTGAGGCCGAATGCGCATGGACGAATTGCGATACCGCCTCGGGCTGCTCGCGGTCATAAAGCACATCGCTGCCAATGATCAGATCAAACAAACCGAGCTGTGAATCTTTCAAAGACCAGTTGCCCACTTCGTATTTCATCGCAGGCAGATCGTTGAGTCGCAGGTTCTCCAGCAAGAAAGCCGCAGCCAGTGGATGATTGTCACTCGCCGTGATGTCGCCACCGCGCCGATGCAGCACCAGGCTCGCGAGCCCGAGACCGCAGCCCAGCTCCAAGATGCGTTTGCCTTTAATCTCATAACGCACCATCGCACCAGCAAGCACATGACCAGAGGGCCAGAGCAAGCCAAACAAAGGCCAAGCGGCAGATGAGATCCCAGCAAGCTCTGCCAGCCCCAGCGCATCATCAAATTGGCTGCGATCCAGCAAAGAGCGAATCTGCAATTCCGCGCCATGGCCACGGATGGTTTCTTGTTTGGTGAGGTAGGGCAGATAGTCAATCGATGGGCAATGTACACATCATGACAGGTTATCAGTACATGCCTGAAACACGAGCATCGTACTGACCGCCATTGGCATGCAAGTTGCTGTATACACTTTTGTTGGATTCCCAACAATTTCATTCATCTGCGAAGTCAGCAGTATCAACAGGAGCATCCATGAAACGTCGTGATCTATTGGCCGCTGGTGCGGCATCTATCGTTGCAGCCCCCGCTTGGGTGGGCGCGCAAACGCCCGCATGGCCCACACGTGGCCCGATTCGCTTGGTGGCCCAGTTTCCACCGGGCGGCTTGGTGGATACCGTCTCTCGCTTGATTGCACCGCATTTGTCGGCAGCGCTGGGCGGCCAGAGCGTGATTGTGGAAAACCGCGCTGGTGCGGGCGGCTTGATTGGTACGCAGCACGTCGCTGGTCAGCCCGCTGATGGCTACACCTTGCTCGTGAGCCATGCATCAGTGCATGTGTATGCCACCGCCACACGCAAAGTCATGCCGTTTGATCCAATTGGCGACTTCACCCATATTGGCATGCTGGTGGAAGCGCCGATGATGCTGATGGTGCGCGCCAATTCGCCTTACACGACGCTGGCACAATATGTGGAAGCCGCTCGCACCAAACAGGTGAAATACGGCACTTCTGGCATCGGCTCGGCCAACCATTTGTTTGGCGAAATGCTGAAAATCGAAGGCAAAGCGCCTCAACACGATCACATCCCGTATCAAGGCAGCGCGCCCGCGATGCAAGATTTGCTCAGCGGCCAGATTGACAGCGTGTTTGATCCCGTCACCACCAATGTGGCTCAGCTCAGAGCGGGCAGCATGCGCGCCTTGGCCGTCTCCACGCCTGCGCGCCTGCCATTGCTGCCGAACATCCCGACGTTTGCAGAATCTGGCTATCCCAAGCTCACCGGCTCGCAGTGGCTCGGCCTCTCCGCGCCAAAAGGCTTGCCCGCACCGATCGTGCAGCGCCTCTCAGCCTTGATTCCCGAAATCTTGGCCAAGCCCGATGTCTTCGCAGCCTTGGACGAGCGCCAAACCATGCCGCGCCGCACGCCGGTGCTCGGCAATGAGTTTGTGCAGCTCATCAACGGTCAGATCGACACGTGGCGCGCTGTGGCGAAAGCGGCGAACGTGGAAGTGATCGCGTAAACTGCGTTCATCACTTCAAGCGCAGGAGACTTCATTGAACGATTCCCCCACATCTCTGACCCCGGCGGACGCGGGGGCTATCGTCAACGAATTCCTGCGCCTGTCGATGATTCCCGATCCCGAATCGGCAGCACGCTACACGTCTGCTGATTTGAAGCTCACGTTCACCGGCAAACGCGCCATGCGCCAACCGGCAGATGCAACCCGATTCAATGCATCGCGCTACAAATTAGTGCGAAAAAATATCGAGCGCACCGACGTGGTGATTCCCAGCCCAGAAGAAGCGACACGCGGTGAAACCATCGTTTACAGCATCGGCACGCTCTACGGTGAATGGCTAGACGGCACGCCTTTTGAAGGCAACCGCTATGTGGACCGCTTCGTCGTGAAAGACGGCCTCATCACCAAGATGGATGTGTGGAACGACAGCGCCGAATGGATGATGGTACGCGCTGGCTTAGCTACCCTCTAATAGCCTATGACGGCTATTTACACGGGCGCATTACCTAGCCACGGGCGCTTTGATTATTCCCCGATAACCGAGCGCAAGCCCTACCGCTGGCCCAATGGCGCAGGCCTGGCCGTCTATCTCGGCTTCAACATTGAACACTTCGCTTTCGGCGAAGGCATGGGTGCAGCGATTGGCCCCGCGAGCCCGCAGCCTGATGTGCTCAACTACTCATGGCGCGAATACGGCAACCGCGTGGGCGCATGGCGCTGCTTGGAATTGTTTGACAGCATAGGCATGCCCGCCGCAGCGCTGATCAATACCGCGCTCTACGACCATTGCCCTGAGCTGATCGCAGCTTGCGTCAAGCGCGGCGATGAGCTCGTTGGCCATGGCCACAGCAATGCTGAGCGCCAAGGCACGCTGGATGAGTCGAGTGAGCGCGCCTTGCTGCAAACGTGCCGTGATCGTATTCAAAAAGAAAGCGGGCAGGCCGCTGCCGGCTGGCTCTCGCCCTGGATTTCTGAGAGCTTGCATACGCCCGATCTGCTGGCCGAGACAGGCTACAGCTACACGCTCAACTGGTGTCATGATGATCAGCCGCTGCCCATGCACACACGCTCCGGCAAAGCGCTCTGGGCCGTGCCCTATCCGCAAGAGCTAAACGACATTCCGATGATCATCGCCCGCCAAATGGACGGCAAAGACTTTGCGCAAATGATCATCGATCAACTCGATGAAATGCTGGAGCAAACTGCTGCAGCGACTTCAGCGCCCCTCGTCATGGGCATCGCCCTGCATCCCTACATCGTCGGCCAACCCTATCGCTTGCGCCACCTGCGCCGCGCCTTGCAGCATGTGGCCGCAGCGCGAGATCGCGGGCAGGTGTGGATAGCCACGCCGGGTGAAATCTATCGGCACGCCGCCTCAGCGAACGCCTAGCCAGGGTTTGATTTCTTCTAACCTGCTTTGTGTAGCGGGTAAGGTCAGCGCGAGATTCACCGCTCGTTTCACGCCCGCTGATACGCTGTCAATGATCGGCACGCTCACCACCGGCTGAATCTTCGCAGCCAGCCCCGCTAGCCCCGCACCACCGAGCACGATGGCTTGCGCGTTGAAGTCTTTCGCTGCTTGTTGGCAAGCCTCAGCAAGCAAAGCCTGTGCAGCCACAGGATCAGCCGCAAGCTGCGCACCCGTAGGCGCAACGGTGAGAATCCCACCCAGCGAAGATGCCAGCTCTAGGTTCTGCGCCAGCCGCTCCAGCATCGGCTTCCAGCGCTCGCCGCCCGTCACTATCGCATAGCGCCCATGCTGTGCAGCTTCAGTCAGAGCAGCCTCTGCCAGGCCCGTCACTGCCACGCCACTTGCCTCACGCAGCGCAAACAAACCTGGATCACCAAAGCAGCCAATCAATACCGCATCCGGCTGTGCCTCATCGCCCATCAATGCCCGCGCCCAAGCATCCAGTGCCGCATGCCCCGCAATCGAATAGCTTGCTTCGCACGAAATATAGGGTGCGCCAAAACGCGCAGTCACCACGCGAATGCTCGCATCAGCTCCTGCGATACCTTGCCCATGCCGCATCAAAAGTTCAGACACGCTCGCCGTCGTATTGGGATTGATGATCAAAACGCTCGCCATGCTAAAGCCCTAATTTTTTCCAGCCATCTACGCCCAGCTTTTCTAGCGTCTCAATGTTCGCCTCAAAAATCGTCTCCGCCTGCGGAAAAGCCTCTACCGCCCGCTCCACGCTGTCTTCGCGCAGCAAATGCAAAATCGCAAACGGCGCACGATTGGTGTAATTGCTGATGTCGTCAGGCTCGGTGCCATCAAACTGAAACTTCGGATGAAAGCTCGCCAGTTGAATCACGCCTTCCAGCTCATGCTCCTCAACCACACCGTCGGCGATTTCTAGAAAGTCGTTGAAATCTAAAAAATCTTCAAAGAGGGTAGGGTGAATCAGTAGCGTGGTGTCGATCTGCTCTGCGGGCGTGGCCACCAGCAAGTCCAGCTCACGATCCAGCTCTTCAAGCAAATCATCCGCATGCCGCGCTTTGCTCACGACGAAGCGTACTTGGTTTTTCACATAAACGGCCTTGGCAAACGGGCAAAGATTCAAGCCGATCACGGCTTTTTCAAGCCAGAGGCGGGTTTGCTGGAGCACGAAGGCTTCGTTGATTGCCAAAGGGTGCGGGGTGGAGGTAAGCATCGCTCAATTATTGCTGTAATTCGTTGGTGGCCATTCGGCTTTATGACGCCAACAATAGCAACTCAATTCCAAAGAAATGCCCAACTTGGTTGAACAAATCTGCGAAGCGCTTGCCATGTTCGCACTTGCCAATACAAAGCCAGTTTAGACGACATCCGTGCGCTGATGAAAATACACCACGCATCGCTCGATATGCCGCAACTGCGGGAATACTTTGCGCTCTTTGTTCAGCAGGAATTACTCGGTGAAATCCTCGCAGCAAACAGTCAGTAAGCTACAAACTGCGTTTAGCAATACCGCACCTACTGCGGATTCCGGCGTGGTCTTGGTGCGCGAAGCTGGCGTGCCTTTTCAGCAGCAGCTTGCCAACGCTGACCCAATCGCCGAGTGGATCAGCCTGATGGAAGCCGTGCAAATGCTCTGTCCTGTTTGGCCTGTTCGGGACACGCCGCTGTTGGGCAAAGAATGGAAGCTTTGAGGGTGGGTTGTAGCTAGGGGCGCTGTACTTTGTCGGATCGAAAGTCGAGTTATTAACTATAAAAATCATAGCAAACTATGCCCGATTTACGTGCGGGAGTAGGGCTTTTTAGTTCTCAAAGCCCAGCTTGATGGCAAATACAGCGGCGCGATGTAGGTTCATACTGCTAAATTTTGTTGGCGTTAACTTCTCTGTCGCTACCCTGCCAATGAGAGCTGACTGCGTGGCTGCGTCGATCCAAAGCTGGTGGCCGCCTTCGGTATCGGTTGGGGCTACAGTGGCTTGCCATGCCAGCGCCAGCGCTGCATCTACTGGCTCGCCCACGCATACCCCGCTTGACTGTAAGCCGGAGCGCGCGGAGCCTGCAGTGAGTGTGCCGCTAGCAATGCCTGAAGCGAGAGCGGCGACTGCTTTGCCCGTTGCGAGCCGTTCAGCATTGAAGAGGTCTTGCATCTCGGCCATGTCCAGCGCGGCGCGGGTGGCCGAGAGGCGGGCTTGCGCCTTAGTAGGCGCAGTTGATGAACCTGAGGCAAGGCCGAAGATCGCCAGCAGAGTACCCCCGCAATCACCAAAAACCGCACCACCATGATTGGCCACCGCATCGCGCCACAGGGTGTGGCATTCATCGAGCCAACCAACCAAGTCCGCAGCAGAGAGTAGCTGGTTTGCATCGGCAGTATGGCGCAGCTTGACGGCCAACACTGTGGCCTCGGCGCGCTCGGCTTGCGATGCCGGCATATCGGTGGCGCGGGTGTGCCCAGCGGCGGCCACGGTCAGCCGCTGCACCAGTTCGCGCTGTTGCTCGCGCAGGCGCGCCTTCTCCAAGCTTGAAGCCACGCGGGCCCTCAAAAGCACGGGGTCAACCGGCTTATGCAGGTAGTCGTCCGCACCCAGCTCGATGCAGCGCGCTATCCTGTCCACCGCCTCAACCGAGCTGGTCACCACCACCGATACATCGCGCAGCTCCGGGTCGCGTGCCATGGCCTCTAACACCTCAAAGCCGTCCATCTGCGGCATGCCCAGATCCAGCAGCAGCAGATCAAAGCGCTGCGCGCGCAGAGCCTCCAGCGCTTTGCGACCATCGTCCACCGCCACCACCTGATGGCCTAGGAGCTCCAGCGAGCGCACCAGCAGCAGGCGATTGACGCGGTTGTCTTCGGCAACTAGCAAGCGCCCACGTGTGGCCAGGTGAGGCCGAGCGAGCGGTGGGTCGCTATCTGTATCAGCTTCAGCATGGGTTGCGCAGCTGTCCGCCGCCGCCGGGGTGAATTGGTAGCCGCGCCCGGGTACGGTGGTGATCGTGCTTGCGCCGAGCAGCTTGCGCAGTGCCGTCATCTGCACTGTCAAATTGTTTTCCTCAACCACCACGCCAGGCCAGGCCAGTTGCATCAGCTCATCCTTGGGTACGACGCGTTCGCGCCGCTCAAGCAAAACGCGCAGCACCTCGAAAGCCCTGCTGCCCAGAGCAGCCGGTTCGCCGTTGATGAGGACTTGGCGTTGCTGGAGCCGCACGCTGAAGTGGCCGAAGTCGTGTTGGTCAGGCATGGTTGTTTGGTGGAAGTGAAGCCTGTAGCTCGGCAATGAGCGGCGCGAGGCCGATGGTGAGCGTGTGCAAGGCAGCAGAGTCGGCAGGCAGGCCGCCGTGTTCGAGTACACGCGCCGCTTCGGCTAAACCAAGAGCACCGAAGGTTTGCGCGTTGCTCTTGAGCGCGTGGGCAGCGTTGATGAAGAGCGCAGCCTCACCGGCCGCTTCAGCGCTGCGCAGTTCGTCTAACACGCCGGGCGCGTCTTCAGCAAAGGCCTGCACGAGCTCGGCTACAAAATCGTTGCCCGCACTTGAGCGCAAGCGTTCCAGAGTGGTGGGCTCGATGAGCGGCACACTGGTTGCGGCTTTGGCCGATACAGGGGTGGAGGGTGTACCCATGAGCACAGCCGCCAGCACGTCTTCCTCGATGGGCTTGACGACATGCGCATCCATGCCGGCCTGCAGGCAAGCCTCGCGTTCAGCGGGGAGCACGCTGGCAGTGAGGGCGACGATGCGCGGCCGCTGCGTGCCCAAGCGGCGCACGATCTCACGCGTGGCGGTCAGGCCGTCCATCTCGGGCATGTGCAGATCCATCAGCACCAAATCATAGGGCTGGCGCTGCAGAGCATCGAGCACCTCTAGGCCATTGGCTGCCACGTCGGCGCGGTAGCCCATGCGCTGCAGCAGGCGTAGCGCCACCTTTTGGTTCACGGTGTTGTCCTCGGCCAGCAGAATGCGCAGTGGATGGCGCGCGGCCAGTTCGGCATCGGCTCCGGGGCGCGCCGCAGGGTGGGCATGTGTCGATTGGGCAGAGTGGGGCGCGCCGGCTGCAGCAACCAGCGAACGCGCGTCCTGCACCGGCATCACGGCTGGCGGCGCGGCTATGGTGAAGTGAAAAGTCGAGCCCATGCCCAGCCCATCGCTCTCGGCCCACATCGTGCCGCCCATTGCCTCGGCCAGCCGCTTGCTGATCGCCAGCCCCAGGCCCGTGCCGCCGTATTTGCGTGTGGTGCTGGAATCGGCTTGGCTGAACTTCTCAAACAGACGCTCGCGGTCAGCTTCGGCCAAGCCGATGCCGGTGTCGCGCACGGAGAAGTGAAGCGTTGAACCCCGGTCGGGCTGAGCTTGTCGAAGCCTAGGTGAGTCCTCATGCCCTTCGGCAGGCTCAGGTCGAACGGGTGTGGCAGTGGAGACTGTGAGAACTACCCCGCCCGCCTCAGTGAACTTCAGCGCGTTAGCCAGCAGGTTGAGCAGCACTTGACGCAACCGTGTCACATCGCCGGAAACAAATGCAGGCATATCGTCGGCGATCACCGAGCCCAGCGCCAAACCTTTGGCCGCAGCGCGCGAGGCCACCAGATCCAGCGCCGATTTAATGCACGCGCGCATATCAAAGGGCAGATCCTCAACATCCATCCGCCCGGCCTCGATCTTCGAGAAATCGAGGATGTCGTTGATGATGCTCAGGAGCGCATCGCCCGATGAGCGGATGGTGGCGGCGTAGTCGCGCTGCTCGTCATTGAGCGGCGTGTCGAGCATCAGGCCGCTCAGGCCAATCACCGCATTCATTGGCGTGCGGATCTCGTGGCTCATCGTTGCCAGAAAAGCGGTCTTGGCCTCGTTAGCGGCTTCGGCCTGTTCGCGCGCATCCTGTGCC
>JAAFJC010000075.1 GCA_013297925.1 Comamonadaceae bacterium | reverse complement strand
AAGGCCATGGCAGGCCAAAAAAATCACCAGCGAGGTCGTAGCCGGTTTCTTTGTCTTTGCCGCCTTTGGATTTGAGCGTTTTCACGTCAAATTTATCCATGTTGCGCATATGCGCTTTCAGGCGCTCGGGGCTTTGGCCGGTGTAGCCAATCGTCCAGACGGATTTGTTGATCTCGCGCAAGATGTCTTCCGGCATGGGCTCATCCATGCCTTTGACTTTTTGCATCTTGTAGTTTTTCACCAGCTCTTTATCGAAGCCGAGCTTCTGCGCGAGCTGATACATGATCATGTGATCGGAGCGGCTTTCCCACAGCGGCTCAATGACTTTCTCACGCCACTGGATCGAGCGATTCGATGCGGTGCAGGAGCCACTGGTTTCAAACTGCGTGGCTGCCGGCAGCAGATACACAGCGCGATTGGGATTGAGATCTTCCGCCTTACCTGGCATCGCGGCCATGGCGGCTGTGGCTGATGGATAGGGATCAACCACGACCATCAGATCCAACTTATCCATCGCGCGCTTCATCTCCAAGCCGCGAGTTTGCGAATTGGGTGCGTGGCCCCAGAAGAACATGCCCCGCACATTGTTGTCTTGATCGATGAACTCGTTTTTCTCGAGGATCGCGTCGATCCAGCGAGAAACAGTTGTGCCCGATTTCGTCATCATCGCGGGGGATGCGAATTGCTTTTTGATCCACTCAAAATCCACGCCCCAGGTGTTGGCGAAATGCTTCCATGAGCCTTCGACCAAACCGTAGTAGCCCGGCAGTGAATCAGGATTCGGGCCCACGTCGGTTGCGCCTTGCACGTTGTCGTGGCCACGGAAAATGTTTGCACCGCCGCCACTCACGCCGATGTTGCCCAAAGCGAGCTGCAAGATGCAGGATGCGCGCACGATGGCATTGCCGATGGTGTGCTGAGTTTGACCCATGCACCAGACGATGGTGCCAGGGCGATGCTCGTTGAGCATCTTGGCCACTTTGAATACTTGTGCTTCTGGCACGCCGCAGGCTTCTTCCACCTTATCAGGCGTCCACTTAGCCATCACCTCCTCTTTGATTTTCTCCATGCCATAGACACGGTCGTTGATGTATTTCTTGTCTTCCCAGCCGTTTTTGAAGATGTGATGCAACAGGCCGAAGAGGAAAGCAATATCAGAGCCGGAGCGGATGCGCACGAATTCGTCAGCCTTCGCTGCAGTGCGCGTGAAGCGTGGGTCAACCACAATCATCTTCGTGCCGGTTTCTTTCGCATGCAGCATGTGCAGCAAGCTCACGGGGTGGGCTTCTGCGGCGTTGGAGCCGATGTACAAAGCGAGCTTGCTGTTTTGCATGTCGTTGTACGAATTGGTCATCGCGCCATAGCCCCAGGTGTTGGCAACGCCTGCCACCGTGGTGGAGTGGCAAATGCGGGCTTGGTGATCGCAATTGTTGGTGCCGAAGAAGCTGACCCATTTGCGCAGCAAATAGGCTTGCTCATTATTGTGCTTGGAGGAGCCGACAAAGAAGAGGGAATCCGGGCCGCTGGCTTTTTTCAGCTCCAGCATCTTGGCCGAGATTTCATTCAAAGCGGTATCCCAGCTGATACGCTCGTATTTGCCGTTGACCAGCTTCATCGGATAGCGCAGACGGAATTCGCCGTGGCCGTGTTCGCGAATCGCTGCACCTTTGGCGCAATGCGCGCCGAGGTTGATTGGAGAATCAAATACGGGCTCTTGGCGTGTCCACACGCCGTTCTCTACCACCGCATCAATCGCGCAGCCCACCGAGCAGTGTGTGCAGACCGTGCGCTTGACTTCGATCTTGCCGCTGCCGTCAATCGAGGCGCCTGGCGCTGCTGCTTTGGCTTTTTTAACCAAGGTGAGCTGCGAGGCTGCGATGCCTACGCCAACGCCCAAACCGGAGCGACGCAGGAAAGCGCGGCGATCCACTGTTGGAATTGCTTGAGACAGACCGCGTGAGAGGTTATGAACGAATGGCGAGCGGCCATTTTTCTCACCAACTGAGGATGATTTTTTAGTCAACAACATAGGATGCTCCGATGGAAGCGGTTTAGATCAGGGTGGTGCTGTAGTACTGCTTCACATGCGCTGTGAGGCTGTAGCCGCCGCCCTTTTCTGGGGCGGGTTTTGGAGCTTCGACCACAGCTTCTTCGGGGGCGATTTTGGGCATCGCAAGAATTGCTGCTGCTGCGGTTCCAGTAGCGGCTGCGCCAAACAGCAGGCCGCGACGGGAGGACTTGTTCACTTCTTTGTCCATCATTGTCTCCAAACGATTTATTTGTCTACTACACACTATAGACCCATGTTGGTGCATTCGCAATGCGTGAATCCCTTGTTTTTGTATAACTGAAATAGGGGTTTCACTATGCCTTTAGTTCAAAGCAAGAAAACCTACACGAGGCTTACAAAAAGATCAGCTGAGCATGTCAAACCCTTGCATTTCCACGCTGATGAAAGCGCGCATGAAGGCCGCGAGCTTGGCATAAAACGCAGCGCGGTGATGCGCTTGCATGGCATCACACATGGGCACGACCCAAGCCTGCACATGCTCACCGAAAAACTCTTTTTGATTCGTCAAGTTTGAAATGCTCACATCATCACCCGCAATCAGAAAGCGCATCACCTCGCAGCAATACGCAAAATGATCTTCCGTCTCGGGCATGGCTTCATCGCGCTCAATGCCGAGCTTCTCCAGCGCTGTGCGCAGGCGCACGAGAGGCTTCTCATTCAGAAAACCACTGAGGTAATGCGAGCCGAATAAATACACCTCGGGCTTGCCTACGCCGCCAAAGAGCTGGGCATGCTCATCGGCAATTTGCTGGTCTGTGAGCTCACGCGCAGCGGCCACCACATCGCGCCAGCTTTCTTCCAAAAACCCGCCCTCTTGCGGCGCTTGCGTCACGGCCACGCGTAGCTGCGCGAGCAGTTCTGGGGTCGGCGGCGCGTAAAGCAATGCAGCAAGCAGGCCATAGACTTCCGCGCGGGCGGTTTCTTCATCAAAGGTAGAAATAGAGCTCATCGTGGGATATCTTGAATCTTGGCTTCGTTATTGTCGGAGTACAGATCAATCACTCGGCAATCGCCACACATCTTGAGGCGATTGAGTGCTTCGCCTTGAAACATCGCATGCCCTGAGAGCTTGGTGAGCATGCCCTCAATCGCTTTGAGCGTGCCAAAGGGCTTGTTGCAGCGGATGCATGAATAAGGTGGCTGCTCATTCAGCACCCTACTTTGCGTGCGTTCTTTGGTCAGCAGCATGCGCGGCTGGAGTTGAATAGCGTTTTCTGGGCAGGTCTGTGCGCACAGGCCGCATTGCACGCAGTTTTTCTCAATGAATTTGAGCTGTGGGCGCTCGGGATTGTCTTGCAGCGCGGCGCTCGGGCAGGCGCTCACGCAGCTGAGGCACAGCGTGCAGGTGTCTTTGTTGACTTGCAGCGTGCCAAAGGGCGAGCCGGCTTTGGGCAACTCGATCTGCTCGGGCAACGGAGACTGCGGAGCGTGCGTGATCAAGTGATCAAGCGCCAAATCGAGCGTGCTGCGTTTCTCGGAGGGCATAGCGAAGCGGGCGGGCTTGGTGGGCACGGTTTGCTTCGTTGATTTCAACGCTTGCAAAGCGGCATCCAGCGTCGCCACATCTTTCGCTTCGATCAGCTTGATATGTGTGCCTGCATAACCCAAGCCACGCAGCAAGGTTTGCGCGATCTCGATTTGCTGGCGCAGGCCAGTGAGGTAATCCGGCGCTTCTTCTGCTGTAGTGAGCACGGCGATTTGGCTAGCCCCCATCGCGATTGCGGAAAGCCACAGATCGATACCGATGCTGGCGGTGTGCCACACGCCGATGGGAATCAAGTTGTGCGGCACGCCTTGGGCTTTGCGCAGCTGCGCTGCACGGCCGAGCTGCTCAACGAGCTGCGCGCCAGCGCCTTGGCTATGAAGTAAGAGTGCAGGCTCTTTGCCGCCGGCTGCCGCGTAAGTGGAGAGCAGCGCCTTGATCTTTGCGCCCTGCTCGCTCGCTTTCGGATAGGCATAGGTGAGCGCACCGGTGGGGCAGACGGTGGTGCACGCACCGCAGCCGACACAGAGATTCGGGTTCACCTTGATTTGCTGACGCGATTTCTCGCTCGTGATCGCATGGGCAGAGCAAATATCCACGCAAGCATTGCAGCCTACGGTTTCGTTGCGAGAGTGCGCGCAAATCTTTTGCTTGTAAACGAAGAACTTGGGCTTTTCAAATTCACCCACTAGATCGCGTATTTTCATGAGCGTGGCGGCACTGGCATCTTTGAAATAGCCTTGCGGCGCGGCATGCCAATCAATCAATGGGCTCTCGCTCAAATCCAGCACCACGTCAAACGCATCTTCCATTTCCGTGGCTTCGCGCTCAAAATCAATCGCGCCAGCCACTTCGCAGGCACTCACGCAGGAGCGATGGCTCTTGCATTGGCCTAGATCAATTTGAAAGTCTTGAGAAATCGCTTGCTCCGGGCAAGCCACCACGCAGGCATTGCAGCGGGTGCATAAATCCAAATCAATCGGATTATTTTTCTGCCAGCTGAGCTTGAAAGCGCCGAGCCAGCCTTCCAGGCAGCCAATCTTGCCTGCCAGCACAGGATATTTGCGTTCTTGAGAAGGAAAAGTGCCGTTCGCCGGCATAGAATCTGCGCGGCCAGCTATCGAAAAGATAGTAACGCTCAGGGTATCGGAAAGCATGTCTGCGAGCTGCGTAGCTTGCGAGATCTCGCCAACGATGAGCAAACGGCCTTGGCTTTTATAGGTGACGGTGGGCACGGGCTCTGGATCGGGCAGTTTGGCTGCCGCCAAGAGCGCAGCAATTTTCGGCATGGCCTGCGAGGCATCTTTGCTCCAACCGCCCGTCTCGCGGATGTTGATGAATTTGATAGGAAAAGTCGCCCCCGAAGCATTGCCCGCTCCCGCTCTGGCCCCTTCGGTTTCATCCGCCAGCGCCGCAAACAGCCGCTGCTCCTGAGTGCAGGCCACGATCACATCGTCGCTGGCCTTGATGGCTTTTTGGAAACTCGGGGCTTGGCGGCGGCACAGCGTGGTGTGCAGCGTTAAATCTTCATCCAGCGCTTGGCCGAGCACTTTCGCGTCGAGCGGCATCGTCTGGTTGCAATTGCAGATCAGGGTGGTCATGTGGCGTGGCTACAGCTTCTGCGATAGAAGCTTGGCTTTCTAGGGTTGTCTCAGGTGCTATGTTTTCAGGCTCTGACTGTGCCACGTTTTCAGCCGCTGCCTCCCCAGCATCTTCCCTTGCTTTTTTCTCTGCAGCTGCTTTTTCTTCAGCCTCTTCTTCCTCTTTCCAAAAGCCAAGAAACTGCGTCACCGCCATTTTGCGCAGCATCTCAGGCGGCAGCGGATCGGGCTTGGAATAGTCATCCACATACGTATCCATCATGTCCATGACGTTGAAATGCGGGTCTTTGAAAAGCTGCTTCATCGCCGCGTTTTTCACCTCGGGCGCGACATCAGTGCGCATGAAAGGCTTGAAATCAGATTGCGGTGTGAGCTGATGCACGTCTTGCATCGTCGGTGCAGGCGGTTTGATTTCTTGCTGCACGGGCTCTTGGCTTACTACTAAATCAGGAGCGCTCTGCGCAGTATTTATGCCGGCGATCACTGGTTTTTGATCCAAAACCGCTTCAATTTTTGGTTTTTCAGGCTCAGCGAGAGCCTCCCCCTTGCGCAACGCCTGCTTGCGCTGCGACCAGCGCGATAGAAAACCAGAGTCATCAGAAAAAGACTTATCAAGCGCCATCGCCGCCTCCAAACTTCGGCCCAGCACTGATGCTCACCGGATTCCCAAAGCGATCTTCCAAGCGCTTGAAGCTCTCAGGGCGCTTGCGCTTCTTCGGCTCCGCCACAAAATTGTCTTGCGAGAATTGCGCGATCCATTGCGCCACATCCGGCGGGCAAGGCAATTGCTCCACCGTCTCCTGCGAATCCAGCCAGCGCCCCGCATCGTGATACGACAGGCTCACCACCTGCGGCACAGCGATCAACTCATCAGCCAAACCCAGCTCTTCCTCCATCCGCCACATTACAAACCAGCAAGGCTGCGCCGTGGTGGCATTCAAGTAATAGCCTTCTGCATCATCGCGATACAGCTGCACCATCATCGCCGGAAAGAGCCAATGCGCGCCATCTTCACCTTGATGCAGCAAACGCGGCACGTCACCGAACCCGCCTTCATCCACCACCACATCATGCAACTTCCACCGCCAATCCAACCAACGCGCAGCAGCCCCCGTCAAGCGCTCCTTACGCATCGTGACGGCAACTTGGATACTAGGGCGCTTAGCTTCATTCATGCACGCATGTTAGCGGGTTTAAGAGAGCCGACTAAAGAGGCTTGAAGAAACGCTCGCGCACCCCAGCATCTGGTTTAGCTGCTGAGCCAGCGACGAAATACTTTCCGTTTACTTCAAAGATGCTGTTGCAGAACTTGTTCGTCCCGCCACCGGTGTAGCGCATATCCATGCAGTAGCTGTCATTCTCGATGCGCCAACTACCCCATGTTGATACCGTCCTTCCGTCTGGGTAAACGAAGCCCTTGAAACTCCCATCTTTATCGAGTTTGAAATCAGTTTCATACCCTTGACCCATCTTGCCGGTGAACTGCTTGCTGGGCATCAATCCTTGCAATTGCTCCGTCGTGAGCCTTTTACCTCCCGCGTCCATGACTTCTTGCACAGTTGATTGAGCAAATACGTTAGTGGCGAAAAAAGCCAGCAGATACAAAAAGTACTTTTTCATCAAAATCTCCTAGTCAGTTTTTTGTGAAGGTCTTTAATGTATCTAAAAGTTTTTGACGGGTAAAGTACCTTCTGAATCCTTTGCATAGCAATAACCCTAAATTGAATTCAGCAGTCACGCTCCACCACTAGAAATGCAATAGCTCGCCGGGCAATACATATGTCGACGATACGACTAAAGCACTTTAACATTTACCTCTTCACCCGAAACCACGCCGCATACATCGCTGGTAGCGCGAGCAAGGTCAGCACCGTCGCCACAATCAGCCCACCCATGATTGCCACCGCCATCGGGCCCCAGAACACGCTGCGGGATAGCGGGATCATGGCGAGCACGGCTGCAGCTGCGGTGAGCACAATCGGGCGCAGGCGGCGGACTGCGGATTCGACGATGGCATCCCATTTGGGGATGCCGGCTCTGATGTCTTGCTCTATTTGATCGATCAGGATCACCGAGTTTCGCTGGATCATGCCCATGAGGGCGATCACGCCGAGCAGGGCGACGAAGCCGAATGGCCGGTTGAGGATCAGCAAAGCACCTGCCACACCAGCGATGCCGAGCGGGCCGGTGATGAAGACGAGCATGGCTCGGCTGAAGCTTTGCAATTGCAGCATCAGCAGGGTGAAGGTGATGAAGAGCATGATCGGCACGCCTGCTGAAATCGAGGTTTGGCCTTTAGCGCTGGCCTCCACCGCGCCGGCCACCTGCACTGCATAACCCGTTGGCCAAGTAGCCTCAAGCGCTTTGAGTGCGGGCAGCAGTTCGTTGGAGACGGTGGCGCCTTGCAGGCCTTCAACGATGTCAGCATTCACGGTGATCGCGTAATCACGGTTCTCCCGCCACATCACCCCCGGCTCCCACACGAAGACGGGCTTGGCAATCTGCGTGATCGGAATGCTGCGGCCTGTGGCGGTGGGCAGATAGGCGTTGCCGATATCGGTGATCACATCGCGCTCGGCCAAAGGCTGCCGGAGAACGATGTCGATCAGTTTGTCGCCATCGCGGAAGGTACCAATCGTTGAGCCGCTCACAATCGCCCGCGAAGCCTGCGCGATGCTCTGGCTGGTGACTCCGAGTGCACGCGCTTTGTCTTGATCGATTTCCATGCGGATCACTTTGACCGACTCGTTCCAGTTGTCGTTGACGCCGCGCGTGTTGGGCGATTTGCGCATCTCCACTTTCACGGTATCGGCCAAACCGCGAAGCACCGCAGGATCGGGGCCGACGATACGGAATTGCACGGGATACGGCACAGGCGGGCCGTTGGGCAGGAGCTTGGCACGGCCGCGAATCTCGGGGAACTCTGTGGCAAGGACTGCGGGGAGTTTGATGCGCAGCTCTTCACGCGCTTTCAAATCCTTGGACAACACGATCATCTGACTCACATTGGTCTGCGGGAAGATTTGATCGAGCGGCAGATAAAAACGCGGCACGCCTGAGCCCACCCACGTGTTGACGCTGACCACGCCCATCTCTTGCATCAATCGCGCCTCAAGGCGCTTCACGACCGCTTCATTAGCCTGAACTGACGTGCCCTCGGGGAACCACATGTCCACCAAAATCTCGGTGCGCGAGGAATCGGGGAAGAACTGCTGCTGCACTTTGCCCATGCCGGCGATGCCGAGCGCAAACGTGAGCACCGTTGCACCAATCGTGAGCCAGCGGTGCTTGACGCACCAATTGACCATGCGGCGGAAGATGTTGTAGAACGGCGTATCGAAATGCTCTTGATGATCAGCGCCACCGGCTTCGTGGTGACCATCTGCGTTTCGCATGGCTTGATCTTGTTTGTGTTTGAGCAAGATCAGGCCGAGATAGGGCACGAAATAGACGGAAACGACCCAACTGATCAAGAGCGCAATCACGGTGACAGCAAAAATCGCATAGGTGTATTCGCCCACCAATGATTTCGCAATACCAATGGGCAAGAAACCCACGGCGGTAATCAACGTGCCGGTGAGCATGGGCATGGCGGTGAGCTCGTAGGCGAAAGTGGCCGAGCGCACTTTGTCGTAGCCCTCTTCCATCTTGCGCACCATCATCTCCACCGCGATGATCGCATCGTCCACCAAAAGCCCCAGCGCGATGATCAGAGAGCCGAGCGAGATTTTGTGCAAACCAATGCCGAAGTACCACATCGCCAAAAACGTGACTGCCAGCACCAAGGGAATCGTGATGCCCACGACCAAGCCAGGGCGGATATCAAGGTAATAGCGCCTGCGCAGTGGCACATCTTTGCCACGGCTATGAAAGCCCAATGCAATAAAGCTCACAGCGAGCACGATCACCACCGCTTCAATCAGCACTGCCACGAATTCATTCACCGATTTGCTCACAGCGCGCGGCTGATCTTGAATCTGCTCCAGCTCTGCGCCCAGCGGCAAGGATTTCTCAATTTTCTCGGTGGCCACCTTCAAAGCCTTGCCCAAAGCAATGATGTCGCCACCGCGAGCCATGCTCACGCCGAGCACGATCACATCTTGGCTGGTGGCCACGCCTTTGTCGTTGCGGTCTGTAGTGCGCACCTTCACCTGCACCGGATCCACATAGCCACGCTTGATCTCAGCAATATCGCCAAGGCGAATTTGCGGCGCGCCTGCGCCCTGCACCCCTGCCGCGCGGATCGGCATCGCTTTAAGCTGCTCCAGATCATTGAACTGCCCCTGCACCCGCACTTGCAACACATCTTGCGGCGTGGTGATCACGCCCGCTGGCTCCACCGCATTCTGCGCATTGAGCTGCGCAATCACGGCATTCATATCCAAGCCGAGTTGCGAGAGCTTTTTCTGTGAGATCTGCACATACAACTTTTCATCCTGCTGGCCAAACATTTCCACTTTGGCCACATCTTTCACGCGCAAGAGCTGCTGGCGCACATCATCGGCAAAGGCTTTGCCCTGCGCCGGCGTGAAGCCATCGGTTTTGAGCGCATACATCACGCCAAACACATCGCCGAATTCATCGTTGAAAAACGGCCCTTGCACACCCGGCGGCAGCGTGCCACGCATATCGCCCACCTTCTTGCGCACGGTGTACCAAATTTGCGGCACATCTTTCGGCGGCCCGTTGTCTTTGATCTCCAAAATGATCAGTGCCTCACCCGGCTTGGAATACGAGCGAATCTTGTCGGCTAGCGGCACTTCTTGCAAAGTCTTCTCGATTTTGTCCACCACCTGCTCGGCCACTTGCTGCGCTGTGGCGCCCGGATAAAACACGCGAATCGCCATGGCGCGGAAGGTGAACGGCGGATCTTCATCTTGGCCGAGCTGGAAGTAAGCGGCTGCGCCCAAGAGCATCAGCACGATCATGAGATAGCGCGTGAGCGGCGCATGCTCAATCGCCCATTGCGAGAGATTGAAACGCGAGGATGGCGTGTTGGATGAGGCGGGAGCAGTCATGCTGGGCTCACTTGGCTTGCGTGGCCGAGCCAGCGTCAGCTACTGATTTAGTAGCACTCTGCACAGCATTCATGCCGGCAATCTGGCCTTTTTCATTAAAAATCTTCACCTTCAAGCCCGGCGAGAGCACATGCACACCCGCGCTCACCACCAGATCACCGGGCTTCACGCCCGAGGCAATCACAGCTTCATTGCCATCAGCCGTGGCGACGATCACGTTCACCGGATTGACCGTCATCGCGGTTTTATCCAGCAACCACACTTGCGAGCTGCCTTGCGCACTTTGCATCAAAGCACTGGTGGGCAGCTTGATCGCTTGCACGCCAGATGTCTGCGAGCTGGGGTACACCACGACGGTAGAGCCGAGAGGCAAGCTTGAATCTTTGATGGCCAGCTTGGCCTGATAAGTGCGCGTGAGCGGATCGGCGCTTGCAGCCAGTTCGCGAATTGTTCCCGCGAGTTCGTCGCCAGAGACCGCATCACCCGACCACCGCCTGGCTTTCGCGCTCGATCCCATAGCGACACTCGCCAACCGATCTTCCGGCACGTTAAACACCACATCGCGCGGGCCATCCTGCGCAATGCGCACCACTGGGCTGCCGGCAGAGACGACCTGTCCGACTTCCGCATCCACCGCCGTGACGATGCCCGAGACATCCGCCACCAAATTCGCATAGCCCACTTGGTTGCCCACATTGGCCAGCTGCGCCTGCGCTTGGCTCACTTGCGCCTCGGCAGCCTTCAAAGCCGTCTCACGCCGCTCGAGCTCTGCGCCGCTGATGAAATTTTGCTCTTTGAGGCTTTGGAAACGCTTGAAATCAGCCGCAGCCAAATCACGGTTCGTGGAGGCCGCAGCCAAGGCTGCACGTGCGCCATCGGCCGCAAGCTTGTAATCCTGCGGATCAAGCTGCGCGAGAATTTGCCCCGCTTTCACGCGTTGGCCGACTTCCGCTTGGCGCTTCACAATTTTTCCAGCCACGCGAAAGCCCAAACGCGATTCCACGCGTGCCCGCACTTCGCCCGAGTATTCATAACCAGAAGCCAAGCCACTCGCGCCCACCGAGATGACTTTGACCGAACGCACTGGCTCAGGGGCTGGCGCCGGTTTGGAGCATGCGGCGAGCAATGTGGCCGAGACCAATGCGCTCATCATCACTATCTTTTTCATAGCATTGCACCCAGATTCTTTCCCAGCTAGTAGGCGATTTGGCATGTTTTTCTCCATAGATTCGAGATTCAGACCATCTCAGCTTGCTTGTGGCGAGTTCGATAGTTTTGAAGTTAATGACTGACTGGTTAGTAATCTATCCGATTCTTATTGCTTTGTCAATAACCCATCCAGTCAAGAAGCAGCGGCAAACAGGTTCAGCGACCAGGCCACGCCCGCCCTTGTCTAGCCCTTGTTTAAATCAGCTTCCGCAACGACTCGTGCACTACGAGAAAAGCTCAAATAGGCAGTCGTCCAATCGGCCAATACAACAAAGCGGTTACGAAAACCGATCAGGAAATAGATATGGGCGAAGAGCCAGAAAAGCCATGCGAGCTTGCCGGAGAAGCGCAGTGCGCCCAGCGGCGTAGCCAAGTCAACCACGGCGGCATTGCGGCCAATCGTGGCGAGGTTGCCGTAGTCGGCATAGCGGAAAGCTTGTGTGCTCTGGCCTTGCATCCGGCGCAAGACATTGGCCGCAGCGCAGCGCCCCATTTGCTTGGCAGCAGGAGAGACGCCTGGCACGGGAACACTTTGCCCAGCCACTTCACGCATCAAGCTGGCCATATCGCCAATCACGCTGATGTGCGGCGCATTGGGCAGGCTCAGGTCAGGCAACACCTTCACGCGCCCTGCACGATCAAGCTCACAACCCGTGCTTTGCGCAAGCTGCTTGCCCAAAGGCGAGGCTGCCACACCAGCTGCCCAGATCACTGTCTTACTATGAATTTGATAGCTACTCGCGCAGGTTTCTTCCCAGCTAGCAGCCGTTTTCCCTTCTAAAGCCTGCTTGGCGGCAAGATTCTGCACCTCAATGCCCTGCGCATCAATCTGCGTCACCTTCGCATTCAGCCGCACATCCACACCCAGCGCCGCCAGCTGCTTGAGCGCTTTTTCACTGAGATTCTCCGGCATGGCTTGCAACACGCGCGAACCGCCCTCCAGCAGAATCACTTTCGCACTCGCTGGATCGATGCGGCGAAACTCACCTGGCAAAGTATGTCGTGCAATCTCAGCCATCGTGCCGGCCATCTCCACACCCGTGGGCCCTGCACCGATCACCACAAAGGTGAGCAAGGCCTCGCGCCGAGCCGCATCCTCTTCCGCTTCTGCCGCTTCAAAGGCCATGAGGATTTTGCGGCGAAGCGCCATCGCGTCTTGCAGCGTTTTCAGCCCGGGCGCGTGCTGTTCCCAAGCATCGTTGCCGAAATAGCTGTGCGTTGCGCCAGCGGCGACTATGAGGTGATCAAAGCTCAGCGTGTGCTGTACATCGCTGCCCGGCTGCACAAAGCTGATTTGCTTGGCATTCGCATCCATGCTGCGCACATCGCCCAGCAGCGTGGTCACGTTTAGCTGTTGGCGGAAAAGATTGCGAATGGGCGCAGAAATCGTGGGCGCCGCCAGCCCAGCCGTGGCCACTTGGTAGAGCAGTGGCTGAAAAAGATGGTGATTGGTGCGATCCATCAGCGTAACGCGGACCGCTTTGCCTTTGAAAACCTTGGCGGCCTCCAAGCCGCCGAAGCCGCAGCCGATGATCACGATGTGAGGAGTTGGATGTTGTGTTTGTTCTGCCATCCCTCAATGATAAGGGTTTTCCCTATTCATCGTGGCGAACTCGCCGACATGAAATCCGGTTTGACGAATCTGAACTCCAGACTCTGACTGCCGCCCGAGCTTTTCAGCAGCGGGCAGCCCGGATTCACGATCAAATTCAAAAGTCCATCCGAGCCGAAATTCAAGCGCAGCGCGCTGCATTGCCCATCCAAGGCGCGATGCGGTGCATGCCACATAGGCGTGACTTGCACGGAATCCTCCCCATCTAATTTGTTGGCCTGCGCGCTCACCCATTTGGCCTGCAACTCACTGCCCATCAAGGTCTGATCCGAGGGCTTGCGGCTGCCGTAGATGCGCACCAAAGGTTTGTGAGTATTGCCGTTATGCACGATGACGATACTTAGGCGATCGCTGCTGTATTCCCCCGATATCTGATGGAGCGGGGAGAGCATCCAGTCGATCCGGTCTTTCATCAGCTCAGACAGGCAAGGCAGCGTGCCACCACAGCGGGCACGCTCTTTCAGCCAAGCGGCTTGGTTGGCGCGAAACGCGTTGAAGCGAGCGCCGCCATTTCCCATCAACTTCAGCGCATCTTTGTATTGCTTGGCCAGCTCCTCGTCGATCTTGGAAAGCGTAGGATCAGCGCAAATCGCTCGCTCAGCTTCACCGCGCGCTTTACCGCAATCAAACGATGCAGCATCAGCCCAGCAGCTCATCACTGCCAACACGCAGGCCACAAGCTTCAAGCCCCATGATTTTTGCCAAAGTGAGCGTTGATCTGCAAGCATTTTGACTCCTCGTTTGCTGCCCAGTAGACGCAAGCATAGATCAACCAGCAGAAAGTTCAAGTGCAGATTTCAAAGCAGTGAGCTTGACTGGATCGAGTTGCCCGTTTGTGCGCACACCACTGCAAATATCCAAACCATGCGGCTGCACAGCCTCAATGGCTTGGCGCACATTGCCTGCATGCAAACCGCCTGCGAGAAAGGTGGGCTTCTGATTCGGCAGAGCTTTGAGTGCTTGAACGATACGCGCGCTGATGCGCCAATCATGCGTGCGGCCTGTGCCGCCGAGCTCTTTCACTGGGAGTTTTTGATTGCCAGAATCGAGTAAAACGGCATCAACAAAGGGCGCAACTTGCAATGCTTCTTCAACGGAAGATTCATCACTCACATGGATGACTTGTACGAGCGAGATGCCCGGCAGCGCGTCACGCAACTGCACAAGCTCTGCCTGCGGCACATGATCGACCAATTGAATCGTGCTGCTGCGGCACAAGCGATGCTGAGCAATGATGCCCACTGCATCTTGCTTCGAGGTGAGCAAAAAAGTAGCCACAGGAGGCGGCACGCTGCGCACAATCTGCGCGATCAGATCATCGGTAATCACGCCCGGCCCGCTGGGCATTTGCGAGACGAGCCCAAGAGCATCTGCGCCCGCTTCCCAAGCCATCCGAGCCTCGGCTTGGCTCAGGATGCAGCAGATTTTGAGGAAGGGTTTGCTGCGCATACCCGCTTTGCTTTCAGTGGAAAGCTCTAGTGTAGTGCTGCACTCTTTTTGCGACTTAAAAACGCGTCTTTGCCCCTGACTCGTCGTTACAAATGCTCGTCATGCCACGCGGCATGCCTGTGCTTTGCGCCTAGATTCAGAGGCAAATCCATCGTTTTTAATAAGTCGCAA
>JAAFJC010000074.1 GCA_013297925.1 Comamonadaceae bacterium | reverse complement strand
ACATGATTTCAGACGAACCGATCCTCTCCCAAGACGAGCGCGAAGCCATCAACACCGGGCGCTGGTTTTCCAGCCTCTCGCCCAGCCTGCGCCACGATATCTTGCGCTATGCCTATGTGAAGCGCTATCGCGATGGCGAGCTGATTGCCGCGCGCGGAGAGCGGCCCGATGAATGGGTGGCTTGCGCGAAAGGTGCTGTTCGTGTATCCAGTACCTCGGTGTCTGGCAAGCAAGTGACTTTGACGTATGTCGAACCCGGCATTTGGTTTGGTGATGTGGCGATTTTTGATGGCGACCAGCGCACGCATGATTGCTATGCCCACGGCGAGAGCACGATTGTGTGCGTCTCGCGCAGTGATCTCACCAAGATCTTGGCCGATCACACCGAGCTCTACGAAGCTCTGCTGCGCCTCAATGCGCGCTTGATCCGCTTGCTCTTTGGCCTCGTGGAAGATCTCAATACACTGCCGCTGCGCGCTCGCTTGGCCAAGCAGCTCGTGCATTTGGCGCGCAGCTATGGCGTGCCCAGCCTCTCGCATCAAGAAGAAACGCGGATTGGCTTGCATCTGGCGCAAGAAGAGCTCGCGCAGCTGCTCGGCGCATCGCGCCAGCGCGTCAATCAAGAATTGAAGCAAATGGAGCGCGAGGAATTGATACGCGTGGAGCCCAGTGGCTTGATCGTGCGCAGCAGAGATGGCTTGAAGCGCATTGGGAATGGAGATCAGGAATGAGTGGGTTTGATCATTTTGTGGGCACGCGAGAAGTGTCGGAGAAGCATGCGTTTGATGTAGGTGCTTTGACTGCTTGGATGGCGCAGCATGTGGAAGGTCTCTCTGGCGATGTGAAAGTGGAGATGTTCAAAGGTGGCCAATCGAATCCCACCTACAAGCTCATCACGCCGGCGCAGACCTATGTGATGCGCGCCAAGCCCGGCCCCGTGGCCAAACTGCTGCCTTCCGCGCATGCGATTGAGCGCGAGTTTGCTGTGATGCGCGGGCTGCATGGCACCGATGTGCCGGTGGCCAAAATGCATGCACTATGCGAAGACGAATCCGTGATTGGCCGAGCGTTCTACATCATGGAGTTCGTCGACGGCCGCGTGCTCTGGGATCAGGCTTTGCCCGGCATGAGCACGGATGAGCGCGGCGCGATTTATCGTGAGATGAACCGCGTACAAGCGGCGCTGCATACGGTGGATTTTGCAAAGCAAGGCTTGGCGGCCTACGGCAAACCCGGCAACTTTTTTGAGCGCCAAATTGGTCGCTGGACGAAGCAATACCAAGCCTCCATCACGCAACCAATTGAAGAGATGGATCGCTTGATTGAATGGCTGCCGGCGAATATTCCCCAAAGCGGCCGAGACGAATCCAAAGTCAGCATCGTGCATGGCGACTATCGCCTAGACAACCTCATCTTCCACCCCACCGAGCCAAGAGTGCTCGCCGTGCTCGACTGGGAGCTCTCCACGCTCGGCCACCCACTCGCAGACTTCAGCTACCACTGCATGGCCTGGCACATCCCCCCCGGCGCGTTTCGCGGCATCGGCGGCTTGGATCACGCAGCGCTGGGCATCCCGAGCGAAGCCGAATACATCCGCATGTATTGCGAGCGCACAAGATTAGCCACGCCTGAGCAATTGCAAAAAGATTGGAATTTCTATTTAGCGTACAACCTGTTTCGCTTGGCAGCAATCTTGCAAGGCATCGCGAAACGGGTTGAGACAGGCACGGCTTCTAGCGCGCAAGCGATAGCTTCTGCTGCTGGGGCGAAGCCGCTGGCGCAAATGGGCTGGCGCTTTGCGCAGGCTTCTGTTCACTGAGCGACTATGTATCGCGAAAAACGCAAAAAGTGAAAACCGAAAAACGCTAAAAAAAACAATAAAAATATTGAACCTATCTTCTTTTTCTTTTTGCGTTTTTAGCGTCCTTTTTGCGCTTTTCGCGTTACCTAGTCTTTAAGTACCCAACCAAATAACCGGAGACCACCATGGATTTTTCTTACTCACCTCGCGTGCAAGAGCTGCAAGCTCAGCTGCTCAAGTTCTTTGACGACCACATCTACCCCAGCGAGAAAGCCTACTCTGATGAGATCGAAGCCAACACGCAAGCCGGCAAGCGCTGGACGCCGTTACAAACCATCGAAAGACTCAAGCCCATCGCGCAAAAGCAGGGTTTATGGAATCTCTTCCTCCCGCGCGACACCGCAGAGATCGCCGGCTTCGGCGGCGATCCGCAATTCGGCGGCGCAGGGTTGACGAATCAGGAATATGCACCGCTGGCCGAGATCATGGGGCGTGTGCTCTGGGCCAGCGAAGTGTTCAACTGCTCCGCGCCTGATACCGGCAACATGGAAACGCTGGCGCGCTACGGCTCGCCAGAGATTCGCGATCGTTGGCTCAAGCCTTTGCTGCGCGGCGAAGTGCGCTCCGCCTTTGCCATGACGGAGCCTGATGTGGCCTCTAGCGATGCCACCAACATCGCTACAAAAGTAGAAAAACAAACCGATGACACCTATCTCATCAATGGCCGAAAATGGTGGATCTCCGGCGCGGGTGATCCGCGTTGTGCGGTTTACATCACCATGGGCAAGAGCGATCCAGATGCGCCGCGCCACAGCCAACAAAGCATGATCGTCGTGCCCGCAGATGCGCCGGGTGTGAAGGTGATTCGCCCGCTCACCGTGATGGGCTACGACGACGCGCCGCATGGCCATTGCGAGATGACGTTTACCAACGTGAAAGTGCCCGCCGCTAACATGCTGCTCGGCGAAGGCCGTGGCTTTGAAATTGCCCAAGGCCGCTTAGGCCCCGGCCGCATTCACCATTGCATGCGCCTCATCGGCTTGGCCGAGCGCTCTCTGGAGCTCATGTGCAAACGCGCGAGCAGTCGCACCGCCTTTGGCAAACTCGTCTCTCAGCAAGGTGTGACTTTGGAGCGCATTGCTGAAGCGCGTTGCAAGATCGATCAAGCCCGCTTGCTCACGTTGCGCACGGCGTGGTTGATGGATGTGGGCGGCAACAAGCTGGCCAAAAACGATATCGCCATGATCAAAGTCGTTGCGCCAACCATGGCTTGCCAAGTGATCGATTGGGCGATGCAAGTGCATGGTGGTGGCGGTATGAGCGATGATTTTCCATTGGCCTATGCGTACACCATGGCTCGCACTCTGCGCTTCGCTGATGGCCCAGATGAGGTGCATCGCAATGCGATTGCTAAGAACGAGTTGGGCAAATACTCAGCATAGGAGACTCCATTGACCGAGCCGCTTTTCATTCACAAGCTCAGTGCGAGTTGGGCCGACATGGATTACAACTCGCACATGGCCAACACCGCTTACTTGAACCGTGCGGTTGACGCTCGCATGGCTTTCTTTACCAGTAAAGGATTGCCGCTGGCCGAGATGATGCGGCTGCGCGTGTCTTGGGTGGTGATGAAAGATGAGCAAGAGTACCGCCGCGAGATTTTCTGGATGGAGGAATTCAGCATCACCGTCGCCCTTGCCGGGCTAGCGCCTGACTGCAGCAGATTCAAAATCCGCAACGATTTCTTCCGCGCCGACGGCCAGTTGGCGGCGAAAGTGACCAGCACGGGCGGCTTCCTGAATCTGGACACCCGCAAACTCGTCATCCCGCCGCCGGAGCTCGTTACGATTTATCAGGCCATGCCCAAGACGGAGGACTTTGAAGCCTTGCCTTCGAGCCTGAGGGCGAAGTAAGAAGAATTTATGGCAAAACCTGCACTTCGCCGGCATAGAATCTGCGCGGAGTGCTATTGATTTCATAGTGATCAGAACGTATAAAATCGAGGGATGTTAGATCCCAACCTCCTCCGCAAAGACCTCGATTCGGTCGTCGCTGCGCTGCAAAAGCGCAAAAATCCTCAGCCGTATTTGGACGTGGCCGCTTACAGTGCCTTAGAAGCTGAACGCAAAACGATTCAAACTCGAACCGAAGAGCTGCAAAACAAGCGCAACACTTTGAGCAAATCCATCGGCATGCTCAAAGCAAAGGGGGAGAGCGTGGATGCGGTGATGGCTGAGACGGGTGCGATCAAGACGGAGCTGGAGACTGCTGCGGCGCGCAATGACCAAATCGCCGCTGAGCTGCAAGCCGTTCTCATGACGCTGCCTAACCTGCCGCATGAGAGCGCGCCCGTGGGTGCGGGCGAAGAGGGCAATGTGGAAGTGCGCCGTTGGGGCACGCCAAAGACTTTTGATTTCGCCGTGAAAGATCACGTGGATGTGGGCACGCCGCTCGGCCTAGATGCAGACACAGGCGCCAAGCTCTCTGGCGCTCGCTTCACCTTCATGAAAGGCCAAATGGCCAAGCTGCACCGCGCGCTGGCGCAATTCATGCTCGATTTGCAGACCAATGAGCATGGTTATACCGAGTGCTACACCCCCTACATCGTCAACCGCGAAGTGCTGGAAGGCACGGGGCAGTTACCGAAGTTTGAAGAGGATATGTTTTGGGTAAGCCGTGGAGGCGATGAGGCGGCGCAGAAGCAATATTTGATTTCCACCAGCGAAATTTCTCTCACTAACTCAGTGCGTGAGTCGATCCTGAATGAAGCTGATCTCCCCATCAAACTCACAGCCCACAGCCCTTGCTTCCGCTCCGAAGCGGGCAGCTATGGCAAAGACACCAAGGGCATGATCCGCCAGCATCAGTTTGACAAGGTGGAGATGGTGCAGATCACGCATCCTGAGAAGAGCTACGAAGCGCTGGAGCAGATGACGGGGCATGCTGAGGCGATTTTGCAGAAGCTGGGCTTGCCGTATCGCGTGCTCGCGCTGTGCACGGGCGACATGGGTTTCGGTGCAGCCAAGACGTATGACTTGGAAGTGTGGCTGCCTGCACAAAATACCTTCCGCGAAATCAGCTCCTGCTCCAATTGCGAAGCCTTCCAAGCCCGCCGTATGAGCACACGCTTTAAGAATGCGCAGGGTAAAAATGAACTGGTGCACACTTTGAATGGCTCTGGCCTCGCAGTAGGCCGCACATTGGTGGCAGTATTGGAGAATTACCAAAACGCTGACGGCAGCGTGACCGTGCCCGAAGCTTTGCGCTCTTACATGGGCGGCCAAGCGCTGCTGAAAATCTAACTAGCAGCCTAGGCTCAAAGCCTGCAAGGTTTTGCCGCTTTTGCTGTCAGTCACTACCAGGTTGATCTGGCGAGGATGCTCTTTGCCAGCCGTGAGCGTCGGCGCGAGGCTGCTGAATTTGAGGGTTTGCGAACCCGTGAATTGCCCGAGCGGCACATACTGGCGCACCACGAAATCATGCTTCAAAGTCTCGCCTTTGTTTTCACCTGCATTCACGCGGCTGATGTGATCATGCTCTGTGACGGTGAAATAGGCGCTCCAGCTTGAGGAGGCATCCAGAGGGGCGATCCTGGCCTCAAAGCGATTGGTTTCTAGCTTAGCCAGCGCGATCTCCGCTTTGGCCGTTTCGCTGCCGGCGAGCTGCGTTGTAGGGTTGCCGTAATCACGAATCGTGAAGCCATTTTTGGCGATTTGCGGGGTGTAAATGCTATTGAGCCGCGTGCGCGCCGAGAGCTCGCGCTGGCGCTGGGTGTAAGCGGGCGCGGCGAAGCGATCCGTCCAGCCGATGTAATCCCAGTAATTCACATGAAAAGCCTGCGCCACCACTTTGCCTTCCTTTTGTGCTGCCTTGAATTGGGAAAGCCAAACATCCGCCGGAGGGCAAGAGCTGCAGCCCTCCGAGGTGTAAAGCTCAATCACCGGCGTAAGCGTGGCGGCAGACTTGGCAGTGCAGTTTTCCATAGAAAAAGCACTGATTGCCGGCACGAAACCTGCGCAGAGTGCTATGAAAAGAGGAGTGGATGAAATGCGTGGCATGCTGGTCTCCTAGAGCGGGTGAACATCCGTCGCGCTGGGGTATTGGGTTCTTACAGACTGGCGATGCCTATCCGTGTCAGAAACGCGCAAAATGCTATGTATTCATTCCCAAAGATTTTTAGCGATGCGGAATTTCAAAACCCTGTTGGCAAGCCTGTTCTTAGCGTTACCTCTCTTTGCAAGCGCCCAGCTCACGCAAAAAGTGGTGGATTTGCCTACGCGAGCGGGCGTGACTCAGCGCATGCTGGTGATCACACCTGCGCAGCCCAAGGCAGCGGTGGTTTTGCTTGCGGGCGGGCATGGTGGTTTGCAAATGGCGATGGATGGATCGATGCAATGGGGCAAAGGGAATTTTCTGGTGCGCTCGCGTGAGCGGTTTGCGGAGCAGGGCTTGGTGGTGGCCGTGGTGGATGCGCCTTCGGACAAGCAGGCAGCGCCGTACCTTGCAGGCTCGCGGCAATCGGCTGAGCATGTGGCGGATCTGAAGGCGGTGATTGCATGGTTGCGCGAAAGCGCGAAAGTGCCTGTCTGGCTGGTGGGCACGAGCCGGGGCACGCAGTCTGCGGCTTATGTGGCCACTGAGCTTGCGGGCAGTGATTCGCCTGATGGCATTGTGCTCACCGCCACCATCCTCAATGACCGCCGCAGCCGCGCCGTGCCCGCGATGCCGCTGTCCAAAATCCGCGTGCCGTTGCTGGTGGTGCACCATGAGCAAGATGCCTGCGCGGCGTGTTTGTTTTCTGACATGTCATTGTTGATGAGCCAGCTCAAAGGCAACCCGCGCCATGAGCTGATTGCTTTCAAAGGTGGCCAATCCACGGGTGATCCTTGTGAGGCGATGGCTTATCACGGCTTCAATGGGATCGAGGCTGATGTGGTGAGCCAGATTGCATTGTGGATCAACAAAAAGTAAGTGATTTTTAAGCGATTTGAGGGACTCGCCGGCATAGAATATGCGCAGCATGCTATGAAATAAATAGTATTTTTAACATTTCCTCATTGATTTTTTGATCATGATCATCGAAGAACGTATAACCATCAACGCACCAGCTGGTGCCATCTTCGCGCTCTATGCCGATGTGGCGCGCTGGAATACTTGGGATCCGGATACCAAATCCGCATCACTGAATGGCCCGTTTGCAGTGGGCACAACGGGTACGCTCGCTCCCACTCAAGGCCGGCCAGTGCAGATCAAACTGGTGGAAGTGACCCAAGATCGCTCATTCACCGTGGTCGGCGCGATTCCTGGATTTTCTATGCGCTTTGATCATGAGCTGACTGTGCGGGGCAGCGTAACCGAAGCAATACACCGCGTGACCTTCTCAGGCTTCCTGCGCTTCATCTTCGGCCCGCTTGTGGGCGCGCAGGTGCGTAAGGGGTTGCCCAAGACGATGCTTTCTTTGAAGGCTAGGGCTGAGGGCTTAGCCGGCTGAGCGTTTCGCGCGACCTTTTGTGCTTTGCGGCCTACCGCGAGGCAGTCGTCTCGTAAACTTTTTTGAAAACACACGCGATGGCGATTGCCACGATCTAACCCTCTCCCCGCGCGCCTTCCAAAAAAGTTTCCGATCCAACCACCTCACGGTCTCCGCTTGGTGAGTTTGCTGTTAATCAGAGAAATGCAGTACTGCCGTTGCAAGGTTGCGCGCCAAGGCGTTCACAAAAAGCAGTTTTTCGCATACCAATCTCGATAGAAGCGGAGAGCGATGGGTGCTTGCACTGGAAATTTTTTGGAAGGCGCGCGGGGAGAGGGTTAGACATCGCAAGTCTTAATCGCGTGTGTTTTCAAAAAATTTGCAGGGCGAGTACCCGTCGGTAGGCCGCAGGTACATGAGGTGGAACGGAAGGCACAGCGCGCTACCACTATAAATTCAATAGCGCCTCACGCAGATTCCATGCCGGCAACAAGGCAAAATAATCAAAATTTATGAAGAAATCTTATCTTGAGTGCGCAATTCAAAATCACTCGCATCATGCCGCTCATGCAGTTGCAAAGCAGGATCGCCTTGCACGCGGTTGACCATGCGGCCGCGCTTGACGGCGGGGCGGGCGTCCAGTTCGTTGGCCCAGCGCAGGACGTTTTTGTAGGTGTGGACTTGCAGGAACTCGGCGGCGTCGTAGCTGCGGCCTAATGCCATTTGGCCATACCAAGGCCAAATCGCCATGTCTGCGATGGTGTATTCATCTCCGCAGATGTATTTGCGTTCTGCGAGCAAACGGTCGAGCACGTCCATTTGGCGTTTAGTTTCCATGGCATAGCGGTCGATGGGGTATTCAAGTTTCTCGGGAGCGTAGGCATAGAAATGGCCAAAGCCGCCGCCGACGAAGGGGGCGCTGCCCATTTGCCACATGAGCCACGAGAGGCATTCGGCGCGCTCTGCTTGATCTGTGGGTAAGAACGCGCCGAACTTCTCGGCCAAGTGCATCAGAATCGCGCCGGATTCAAACACGCGGATGGGATTGGCAGCATTGCTGCGATCCATCAGCGCGGGAATTTTTGAGTTTGGGTTGATTTCCACGAAACCGCTGCCAAACTGCATGCCTTCGCCAATCTTAATGAGCCAAGCGTCGTATTCCGCACCCTTGTGGCCGAGTGCCAAAAGCTCCTCGAACATCACGGTGACTTTCACGCCATTAGGCGTGCCAAGTGAATACAGCTGCATCGGATGCTTGCCGATCGGCAGCTCCTTTTCATGCGTGCTGCCGGCAATGGGGCGGTTGATATTGGCGAATTTGCCGCCGCTAGAAGCAGGTGGATTCCAAATCTTGGGAGGAATGTATTTTCTGATGTCGTTCATGGCCGTGATGATGCCAGAGAACGATCAAGTTTGCAGAAACACAAGCGCTTTGGGCATTTCGCCGGCGTAGAAAATGCGGGAGCAGCTATGCAATTGATAGCGCTTGCTAACTCATGACCCGTGCATACCACTGATGGAAATGCTGCATGCCATCCTCCATTGGACTCTGGTAGGGGCCGGATTCATTCTCGCCGCGCTCGTGCAGGGCTTTGCGGCCTGCGTCCATTCGTAGGGCGATTTCGTCGTCTTCTTCGCAGGTTTCCATGTAAGCCGCCTGCTGGGCTTCGATGAAGTGGGGCTCGAAAGCGGCGATTTCTTCGGGGTAGAAGAATTCGACGATGTTGAGCGTTTTTTGTGGCCCTTGCGGGTACAGCGTGCTCACAGTGAGCACATGCGGATACCACTCGACCATGACTGTGGGATAGAGCGTGAGCCAGATCGCACCGTGCGCGGGGGCTTGGCCGCCACGATAGCTGAGCACGGCATCATGCCAGCGCTGATAGACGGCGCTGCCAGGCTTGCCCAATTTATCGGCCACGCCCACGGTTTGCACGCTCCATTGATCGCCAAATTCCCACTGCAACTCTTCGCAGGCCACGAATTGGCCAAGGCCAGGATGGAAGGGACCGACGTGGTAATCCTCTAAATAGACTTCGATGAAGGTCTTCCAGTTGTAGGCGCATTCGTGGTGGATGGCTTTGTGGAATTGGTAGCCGGAGAAATCCAAATCCTTCGCAGCCTTCATGCCTTTGAAGAGTTCATTGAGATCGGTTCTCTGCGTTGACGCGGCATCGAATTGCAAGCCGTTCCAAGATTGCAGGGCGTAGTTGTTGAGATTCAGACAAGGGTCTTGCTCGAAATGCGGTGCGCCAATCAATGTGCCGGTGGGCTGCTGGCCAGAGGTGTCATAGGTCCAGCGGTGCAGCGGGCAAATAATGTTGCTCTGCTCTTGGTGACCACGGCCATGCAGCATCACGGCTTGGCGGTGGCGGCAGACGTTGGAGATCAACTCAAGACGAGAGCCACCTTTTCCATCAGGCGTGTGCATCAGCACACGGCCTTCTCCTTCTTGCGGCAGGGCGTAATAGTCGCCCAGCTTAGGCACGGCCAAGGCATGGCCGACGTATTTGGGCGATTGAGAAAAAATACGCTGCTGCTCAGCCTGGTAAGTGGCTGAATCGAAATAGCTGGAGACATGCAGCGGAGCTTGCTGCAAATGCAGGTGTTTTGCGAGGCTCAGGTCGGTCATGTTTGGCAACCCAATCGAATGGTAGAGATGAAAACGGCTACCCAAACGTAGCCGAAAGCCAGATTTTACCCCTTGGCTTCACACTCAGTTCATGCTCAAGTACTCACACCGCCTAAAATCAAGGTTTCGCTGAAAAACTATGCCTAAAACTACGCCGCCCACCGTTGATGCCGATCTGAGCTACGAAGCCGCTTTGCAGGAGCTGGAGGCTTTGGTCGCTCGCATGGATTCTGGCCAAATGCCGTTGGATGATTTGTTGGCGGGCTACCAAAGGGGCGCTGCCTTGCTCAAGATTTGCCGCGGTAAGCTAGCCACTGTGGAGCAACAGATCAAAAAGCTCGATGCTGAGAATGCTGAGCAATAAACATAAATATGGCGAATTTTGATTTTCCTGATTGGAGCGGGGCGCATCTGCAAGCTGTGGAGCGAGCCTTAGAGCAATGGGTGCCAGCTCTAGCGCCCGCGGGCCTGGGCGATGCGATGCGCTACGCTGTGCTCGGCGGTGGCAAGCGGCTGAGGCCATTGCTGGCGTTGGCCGCTTGCGAAAGCTTAAAAGGCCATTCGCAGGCTGCGTTGCGCGCTGCTTGCTCCGTTGAATTGATCCATGCCTACAGCCTCGTGCATGATGATATGCCTTGCATGGATAACGATGTGCTTCGCCGTGGCAAGCCCACGGTGCATGTGAAATATGGCCAGGCCACAGCCTTGCTGGCTGGCGATGCTTTGCAAGCCTTGGCTTTTGAATTGCTCACGCCACAAGAGGGCAGCGTGCCAGAAGCCATGCAAGCCAAGCTCTGCGCTTTGCTGGCTCGCGCTGCGGGTGAGGCGGGTATGGCCGGCGGCCAAGCGATTGATCTGGCCAGCGTGGGCAGGGCTTTGGATGAGGCTCAGCTCAAAAAAATGCATGAGCTCAAAACGGGCGCATTGCTACAAGCTAGCGTGATGATGGGCGCTGCCTGCGGCTCCGCCACCGCGCAGCAAACCCAAGCTTTGCTCACCTACGGCCGCGCGATTGGCCTAGCCTTCCAAGTGGTGGATGATATTTTGGACGTCACTGCCGACTCTGCCACTTTGGGAAAAACCGCTGGTAAAGACGCTGAGGCAAATAAACCCACCTACGTTTCCATCCTCGGTATGCAGCGTTCGCAAGACTACGCTCAGCAGCTCTATGCCCAAGCTACTGAGGCACTGGATGCCAGCACACTGGCTGATACCGCCGCATTGCGCGCGTTGGCAGACACGGTAGTGCAAAGAGTCTATTGAGTATTTTTATGGCAAAACAAGCCAATCGCCGGCATAAAATATGCGCAGAGTGCTACTAAAACTATAGTAATTTATTTCCAGTTATGACATCCGCCAGCCTGCTCTCCACCATCAACGCGCCCTCTGATCTGCGCAAGCTGCCCCGCGCTGATCTCAAAACCCTGGCCGATGAGCTGCGTGAGCATGTGCTGCAGTCCGTCTCTAAAACGGGAGGGCACTTAAGCTCCAACCTCGGCACAGTGGAGCTCACCGTTGCTTTGCATTACGTTTTCAACACACCGGAAGATCGATTGGTGTGGGATGTGGGTCACCAAACCTATCCACACAAGATTCTCACGGGACGGCGCGATCAGATGCACACGCTGCGCCAGTTGGGCGGCATCAGCGGCTTCCCGCGCCGCGATGAAAGCCCATACGACACTTTCGGTACTGCGCATTCATCCACTTCCATTTCAGCCGCATTAGGCATGGCCATTGGCGCGAAGAATCAGAACGTGATGCGCCATGCGGTCGCCATCATCGGCGATGGCGCGATGAGCGCAGGCATGGCTTTTGAAGCGATGAACAATGCTGGCGTGCAGCCTGGCCTGCCGCTGCTTGTTGTTTTGAATGACAACGACATGAGCATTTCTCCGCCCGTGGGTGCGCTGAATCGATATTTGGCGCAGCTCATGAGCGGACGCTTTTATGCGGCGGCTAAGAACGTGGGCAAGCAAGTGCTCAAGCCCATTCCCTCGCTCTTTGAGCTCGCCAAGCGCGTTGAAGAGCAGGCCAAGGGCTTGGTCGTACCGGCCACCTTGTTTGAAAAATTTGGCTTCAACTACATCGGCCCGATTGACGGCCACGATCTCGATTCCCTGATCCCGATGTTGGAAAACGTGAAGCAGCTGATGGAAAAGGGTGCTGGCCCGCAGTTTCTTCACGTCGTCACGAAAAAAGGCCAAGGCTATAAACTCGCTGAGGCGGATCCGATTGCGTATCACGGGCCAGGCAAGTTTGATCCTGCGATAGGCCTGACCAAACCCGCCACCGCGCCTAAAACTACCTTCACCCAAATCTTCGGCCAATGGCTCTGTGACATGGCAGCGCAAGACAGCCGTTTGGTCGGCATCACGCCTGCCATGCGCGAAGGCTCGGGCATGGTTGAATTTGAAAAGCGTTTCCCGGATCGCTATCACGATGTGGGCATTGCTGAGCAGCATGCTGTGACGTTTGCCGCTGGCATGGCCTGCGAGGGTATGAAACCTGTGGTGGCAATTTACTCCACATTCTTGCAACGCGGCTACGATCAATTGATCCACGATGTGGCGATTCAAAATCTGCCCATCGTCTTCGCGCTGGATCGCGCTGGCCTCGTGGGAGCTGATGGCGCAACGCATGCCGGCGCATACGACATCGCTTATCTGCGATGCATCCCCAATATCTCGGTGGCTTGCCCCGCCGATGAAGCCGAATGCCGAGCTCTGCTCACCACAGCCTTTGAGCAAAATCACAGCGTGGCCGTGCGCTACCCGCGCGGCGCGGGCGCGGGCAAGCAGCCAGCAGCAGAGCTCACTGGCTTGCCGTTTGGCAAAGGCCAGCTGGAGCGCAAAGGTAAAAAACTAGCGATTCTTAGTTTTGGCACGATGCTCTATCCCGCATTGCAGGCCGCAGAAAAGCTCGACGCCACCGTTGTGAACATGCGTTGGGCCAAGCCGATTGATGCGCAATTGCTACGCGATATAGCGGGAACGCATGATCAATTGGTAACGCTCGAAGAGGGCTGCTTGATGGGTGGTGCAGGCTCTGCCGTGCTGGAGGCTTTGCAGCATTTGCAGATCAACAAACCCGTTCTCAACTTGGGTTTACCCGATGTTTTCATCGAGCACGGCGACCCTGCCAAGCTGCTTGCCGCGCAAGGCTTGGATGCTATCGGTATAGAAGCAAGCATTCGCGCTCGCTTTGCATAGAAAAGCCAGCGCTGACGACAATCTGACAGTCAGCTGAAGCCATCAATTTGTAGGGTCTTTCTCAAGGGAAAACCCCCAACGTCATGGACGAAGTGCTCCCTACAATCCACCTTGACTTAAACAGTCCTTGAACGCTGTGTATCGTTGTGCAGCGGGAGAGATGTTCAACTGACTAAAAGCCTCAAAAGGTCGAAAGTCCCCAAGGAGATTCCAATAATGGATCGTCGCGTAGCCCTTAAAAACGCCGGTATCGCCGGTGTCCTCGCTGCTGGTGTTGCACCCGCAGTTCACGCTCAGGAAGCCATCCGCTGGCGCCTGGCTTCCAGCTTCCCTAAAGCGCTGGACACCATCTATGGTGCAGCTGAGACCTTTGCCAAGAAAGTGGGCGAAATGTCTGGCGGCAAATTCCAGATTTCCGTGCACCCTGGTGGCGAGCTGATGCCTCCTATCGCCGGCATGGTGGACAACATTCAAAAGGGCACGACCGAGATGGTGCACACCGCACCGTATTACTTCTTCGGCGTAAACGATGCATTCGCCCTGGGCTGCGCAGTGCCTTTCGGCCTCAACAGCCGCCAGATGACCGCTTGGATGTACCAAGGCAATGGCCTCAAACTCACCCGTGAGTTCTACGCCAAATACAACATCGTGAACTTCCCCATGGGCAACACTGGCGCGCAAATGGGCGGCTGGTATCGCAAAGAGATCAAGACTCTGGCTGACATGAAGGGCTTGAAATTCCGCGCTGGCGGCTTCGCTGGCAAGGTGCTCTCCCGCCTCGGTGTTGTGCCACAGAACATTCCTGGCGGCGAGATCTATCAAGCCCTGGAAAAAGGCACGATCGATGCAGCTGAGTGGGTGGGCCCATACGACGATCAGAAGCTCGGCTTCAACAAAGTCGCTCCGTTCTACCACTACCCAGGTTGGTGGGAAGGCGGTCCTCAGCTGGACGCTTATGTCAACAAGGCCGCTTACGACAAACTCTCCAACGAGAACAAAGCAATTCTTGAATCTGCTGCCGCATACGCTCACACCGACATGCAAGCCAAGTACGATGCCAAGAACCCACAGGCTCTGAAAGAGCTGGTCGCTGCCAAGGTGAAGGTTGTGCCTTTCCCGAAAGCTGTCATGGATGCCGCATTCAAGGAAGCCATGGCGCTTTACTCGGAGCTGAACAACAGCAATCCAGATTGGAAGAAAATCTACACAGACTACGCTGCCTTCCGCCGCGACCAAAACCTTTGGTTCCGTTTCACGGAAATGCGTTTCGACCAGTTCATGCAATCGCAGAAACTGTGATTCTGGCCTTCGGGCTTGGATCTCAAAAACCGCTCTTCGGGGCGGTTTTTTTACGCCTGCTTTTTGCGGAGGCTTGGTTTGGCGTGCGGAAGATTTTTCTCCGGTTAGAGCGGCTGCGAGTTTGAGGCATTTCGCCCGCCTTCATGGTGGAGTACCACAAATCAGTCGGGCGAAATGCCTCAAGCCCACGGCATGCTGGCTACTTTGGTAGTCTTCATTCACCGACGGGTAACTACCCCTAACACATTGGAGTGCCAACCAAAGCATCAACAAAAAAGGAGCCCGAAAGCTCCTTGATTGCAAAGACGTGAAGAGCTATTTCTTCTTCTGATCTTTTTCGTTGGCTTCCATAATGGCCTTCATGGGATCGTCCTCTTTGGATTCGGATTTCTCCTCGCCAGGTTTGGCTGGATCACCTGGCTTAGCGGCTTCGCCCGGCTTGGCTTCCTCAGCCGGTTTCTCTTCTTCAGCCTTGGGCATTTGCAGCTGCTCCATCACCTGATCGGCATTGAGCTTCTCGGTCTTCTCAATACCGCCCGTCACCAGCATCGGGAAGATCATGACTGCAG
>JAAFJC010000073.1 GCA_013297925.1 Comamonadaceae bacterium | reverse complement strand
GTCGGTGTGCCGGGCTTGATTCCTGAAGTGCCGTTTTTCACTTTGCTCGCGAATCGCAAATTTCCCGTCACGGATTGGATTCGCACACCAGCGGAGATGGATTACGTCGTTGAACCCGATATCTTTCATGATCTGTTTGGCCATGTGCCGCTGCTTTTTGATCGTGCCTACGCAGATCACATCCAGGCCTATGGCCAAGGCGCATTGAAAGCGCATGCTTTGGAGCAAAGCGATCCTTCATGCCGTGCGGCAGTCGAGCATTTATCGCGTCTGTATTGGTACACGATTGAATTTGGCTTGCAACGCGAAGGCGATGCGGTACGCGCTTACGGCGCCGGCATTTTGAGCAGCCCCGGCGAGCTGCCGCACAGCGTGAGCTCACATCAGCCTGAGCGATTGCCGCTCACTAACACCCCAGAGCTGTTGCGCTGCATGGCTTCTAAGTACAAAATCGATACGTATCAATCTCAGTATTTCGTGATCGAAAATTTTGAAGCGCTGCTGGCGCTGACTGCGCCCGATTTCACGCCGTATTACCGCGAGTTGGCTTCCCGCTGAACCTTCAGCACATCGCCATGCGTGATGCATTGCTGCCTCGCCGGGCCTTTGTAGGTCAGCATGAAGTTGCGATAGGCATTGCTTTGATAGGGATCGCTGATCATGTAGCCGGCTCGATCTCTGCATGTGCCGCTGGTGCAGTCTTTCAAAGTTGCGCCATAGATCACGCGGCCATCGCGGGTGATACCGGGGAAGGCGCTCGCTGAAAGCTCAAAGTTTTGGCCGGTAGCGCGGCCTTCTAGCTCGGAGGGAGCAATGTTGAAAGGGCGCTTGAGCTCGCGGCTGTACCAATGGGCTTGGCCTTGGTATTCCCAGGCGAGATGTGCAGCATGGCTACTCTGAGGAAAGCCAAAAATCGCCTTGCCGCTGGAGAAATCAAAGGCCTCACGCAGTTCGCAGCTTTTGCCCTCTTGCCCAAAACCAAAAACACGCATAGTCGGCTTGCCCTGCACAGGCGTTTGCGGCAGCGCGGCGAATTCCGTGCCATCCACGCTGATCATCGGCAAAGCATAGAGCGGGCCATCTTGCGCGATACGCTCGCGGCAATGGAAGACAGGACCCGTATCGGCCGTGATGCGATGGCGCTGCACATCCACCTCAATCGTGCGCGACATCAAGGCGCCCTCACCCTGCGTTTGAGAATCACCGGCCGCATTGGGCCAAGAGAGCGAGCGGATGCGGATGTGGCCGGGCTTGCTCGATGGCAATTCAGAAGCTGCAGCGTAGAAGCCATCCATGCCACCACGAAATACCGGGCGAGGCGTGCTTTGAGAAGAAAATGGCCTGTCGCCGGCAATATTGCTGCGCAAGATGCTCTCAAAAGTATAGTGATCGCCATTCGTATCCACCAAATAGCGCCAGCTGCCTTGCACCGGGAAGGCTTCATTCTTAAGCGGTGTAGGAATCGCGCGGATCACTTGGCCGCTGCTTGAGAGCTCAATCAAACTCACCTCGCCCAGCCTGCTGCCAGAATAGCTGCGCAGCACATAACGACCATCCGGGCTCACGCGCTCATAGGCGCCCAGAGCCACTGTCGTTTTGCCATAGGCATCGGTTTGCGAGCCAGCAATGCTCTGCGGCAGCTCAGCGAACTGATGCGCAGGAATGCAGGCCTGCGGATCGATTTTTTCTTCGGTTCTAGAGTTGTTTTGGCTAATGGCCGGCATGGATACTGCGCAAGCAGCTATGAAATAAATAGCAAATTGCAAGCGGCGTGTCAAGATCATGGCTGCTGCAAACGCTGATCAATGCTGCTTACCCATGCACCCCATGGCATCGCACCCACCAGAGGCTGTGGATGCATACCGCGCGCTGTGATCACGAAAGCCGTGGGGAAATGGCGCAACGCTTCATGCTCAAGCAGCTTCTGCGAACACAGCGCAAGGCTGCTGTCCAGTGGCGATACGAAAGGCGGTGTGGCCAAATCCATCTGCGCTGGCAGCTCAGTGATGCGCTGGCGCACTTGCAACAACTCATTGCTCGGCACGCGCATATCGTGCAGCGCCACAAAATCTAAGCCTGCAGCAGCGGCGGCTCTGGCAGCAACGGCGACGTTTTGCATCGAATACACCATGCGTGGCGACCAGACATAAACGAGCGTGCCGCGCTGTTGACTCTTGCTTTGAAGCTTTTGTAGATATTTATCATCAAAACATGAATCATTTGATGCCCTAGCCGGCATATTCATTGCGCAAGCAGCTATCAAAAAGAGAGTGGCTAGGGTTTTCATGATCCGTGCTTCAAGCTGACCAGCCCAGCAGTTCAAGCAATTGCGAAGGTTGATCCGCCACCACATCCGCGCCCCAGCTGTGCACCGCATGCTCACCGAGATAGCCCCAATTTGCAGCGATGGTCGCCATGCCTGCGGCTCGGCCCGATTCAATATCGCGCTTGTCGTCTCCCACATACCAGCATTGCTTGGGATCCATGCCGGCAATGCGAGCCGCTGCGAGCACGGGCTCGGGATGCGGCTTGGTATGCGGCGTGGAATCCCCGCTGATCACTGCCGCTGCGCCATGCAAGAGTGGCATTTGCTCGACCAAAGGATTCGTGAAACGTTTGGATTTGTTGGTCACAATGCCCCAAGGCATGCCTTTACTTTTGATGCAGCCAAGCAATTCGCTCACGCCATCAAAGGCAAAAGTACGCGCGGTCAGGTTGCGCTCGTAGTTCACATAAAACTCTTCGCGGTAAGCCTCGTAATCCGCATGATCGGGCTTCATCTCAAACGCAATCTGCAACATACCGCGCGCTCCTGCACCCGCCATGGGGCGATAGCGCTCATAAGCAATGGAAGCTAAGCCCCGATCTGTGCGCAACTTATCTGCCGCAGCACCCAGATCGGGGGCACTGTCAATCAAGGTGCCATCGAGGTCGAAGAAGATGGCTTGTGGGGTAAAGAGAGAGGGCATAAAAGAGATCCCATCAAGCCATGCGGCGCGTGGCCATCATGTAATTGACGCTGGTGTCTTGGTTGTGCCAATAGCGGCCTGTGAGGGGATTGAATTGCAAACCGCGCAGCTCCAGTTGCTCAAGGCCTGCCTCGCGCACATCACGCGAAAGCTCACTGGGGCGAATGAATTTGGCGTATTCGTGTGTGCCGCGTGGCAGCATGTTGAGCACATATTCCGCGCCCACCACGGCCAGCAGCCAAGCTTTGGGGTTGCGATTGATGGTTGAGAAAAACACCCAACCGCCAGGCTTGACGAGTTGCGCGCAGGCTTTGACGATAGAGGCAGGCTCGGGCACATGCTCAAGCATTTCCATGCAGGTCACCACATCGTATTTCTCAGGCTGCTCCTGCGCCAGATCTTCCGCACTGATCTCGCGGTAGGCGATGCTTGGCGTTTCAGCCTCCAGAGCATGCAGCTGCGCGACTTTGAGAGCTTTGCCGGCAAGATCAATGCCCAGCACATTCGCGCCGCGCCTGGCCATCGAATCGGCCAAGATGCCGCCGCCGCAGCCGACATCCAGCACTTGCTTGCCAGACAGCTTGACCAAGCCATCGATCCAATCGAGCCGCAGAGGATTGATGGCATGCAGAGGCTTGAATTCACCGGTGGTATCCCACCAGCGATGCGCGAGTGCGGAAAACTTGGCCAGCTCGGCCGGGTCAGCGTTGATTTGCGTTGTCATAGGCTCAATTGTCGGGCAGTTCTTGGCTTGACCAATTCACTCTGCTTGAATTGACCGTATACAGCGCAACCCGACTGAACCTTTAAAATTCGGGTTATTACTGAGCCGCGTCGGCTCAAACCGCTCTAGCCGCCCATGCTCACCACTTTTCCCGGCAGCCGCGCCCTGCCCGCGCCCAAGACGGCGCTACTGCTGCGCTCCCTTCAAACCATCGCCCCGAATATCAGCAGCATCAGTTCACAATGGATGCATTGGGTGCAGACCTCAGGCGACGCTTTGGATGCCGCAACGCAAGCCAAGCTAGCTGCGCTTTTGACATATGGCGAGCCTTGCGATACGCAGACTGAAGGCCAGCTCATCGTTGTGATGCCCCGCTTGGGCACGGTCTCGCCTTGGGCATCGAAGGCCACAGACATTGCGAGGAACTGCGGATTTGCATTGAGGCGCGTTGAGCGCGTGATGCATTTGCGCATTGGGCTAGCAAGCGGCTTATTCAAGAAATCAGCCCTGAGCGAGCAAGAGCTGCAAACCATAGCCGCCCTCGTGCACGACCGCATGACAGAATCCGTTGCGTTCGATGCGAAGGCCGCAGAAAAACTCTTTCAAGACGTGGCCAGCAAGCCGATGGAAACGGTGGACGTGCTCGGTGAGGGTCGTGCCGCCTTAGAACAAGCCAACAAACAATTCGGCCTCGCACTCGCCGAAGACGAAATCGCCTACCTGCTCGATGCCTTTACCCAACTTGGCCGCAACCCGACCGACGTGGAGCTCATGATGTTTGCGCAAGCCAACAGCGAGCATTGCCGCCACAAAATCTTCAACGCGCAGTTCACCATTGATGGCCAAGCGCAGGAGAAAAGTCTCTTCGGCATGATCCGCAACACACACGCCCTCGCGCCGCAATACAGCGTGGTGGCGTATAGCGATAACGCCGCCGTGATGGAAGGCGGCATCGCAGAAACCTTCTACGCTAAGTTTCAAGCCAAATCGGCGAGTAGCCGGCAGGAAATATGCGCAAGCAGCTATCAAAAACAGAGCAAGCTCCGCCATGTATTGATGAAGGTAGAAACCCACAACCACCCCACAGCCATCAGCCCCTTCCCCGGTGCGAGCACAGGCGCAGGCGGCGAAATCCGCGATGAAGGCGCCACAGGCCGAGGCGCGCAGCCGAAGGCGGGTTTGACGGGTTTCACCATCTCCAAGCTAAATGGGGTCAGATCTGAATTAATTTCCCCACCATCTCCGAACGCTACAAAAGCCAACGAAATTAATTCTGCTCTGACCCAATTTAACGCTGCATCCGGCGCGAAGAGTTTCCCAGAGCACCTAGCCACCCCCTGGCAAATCATGACCGAAGGCCCGCTCGGCGGTGCCGCCTTCAATAACGAATTCGGCCGCCCCAACTTGGCAGGTTATTTCAGAAGCTTCGAGCAAACCATCGCCGGCACAAACTGGGGCTATCACAAGCCCATCATGATCGCGGGCGGCATCGGCACGATTGATGCCGAGCTCACCCACAAGATCGAATTCCCCGCTGGCTCGCTGCTCATCCAGCTCGGCGGCCCCGGCATGCGCATCGGCATGGGCGGCAGCGCAGCCAGCTCGATGGCTTCGGGCGCGAATGCAGCGGAATTAGATTTCGATTCCGTGCAACGCGGCAACCCCGAGATCGAGCGCCGCGCGCAAGAGGTGATCAACCAATGCTGGCGTTTGGGGAAAGACAACCCGATCCTCGCGATTCACGACGTAGGCGCAGGCGGCCTGAGTAACGCATTCCCCGAACTCGTCAACGACGCAGGCCGTGGCGCGATCTTCGATCTCTCCGCCATCCCGCTCGAAGAAACCGGCATGGCACCGAAAGAGATTTGGTGCAACGAAAGCCAAGAGCGCTACGTCATGGCCATCGCCGCCGAATCCCTCGATCAATTCAAAGCCATCTGCGAACGCGAGCGCAGCCCGTTTGCAGTTGTCGGCAAAGTGATTGCAGAGCGCCAGCTCACTGTTAGCCACTCAACCCTGCCCGTTCGCCCTGAGCCTGTCGAAGGGCAAGCCGAGGCTTCGACAAGCTCAGCACGAACGGAATTGAGTACATCGCGAACAGATGGCACGGCGGTAGATATGCCGATGAATGTGCTGCTGGGTAAAACTCCCAAGATGCACCGCGATGTCAAAACCGTACAACGCCAATTCAAGCCCATGGATCTCACCGGCGTGGCCTTGCAAGACGCCGTGATCCAAGTGCTCAGCCACCCCACAGTCGCCAGCAAACGTTTCCTCATCACCATCGGCGACCGCACCGTGGGCGGCCTCACACATCGCGATCAAATGGTCGGCCCATGGCAAGTGCCGGTGGCTGATTGCGCTGTGACGCTTGCGGATTACTCCGGCTTCGCAGGTGAGGCCATGAGCATGGGCGAGCGCACGCCGCTGGCCATTTGGAATGCTGGCGCGGCCGCGCGCATGGCCGTGGCGGAGAGCATCACCAATCTGCTCGCCGCGCCCATCGAGCTCAAAAAAGTCAAGCTCTCAGCCAACTGGATGGCCGCTTGCGGCGAGCCCGGCGAAGATGCCAAGCTCTATGAAGCCGTCAAATCTATCGGCATGGAGCTCTGCCCCGAGCTCGGCATCAGCATCCCCGTGGGCAAAGATTCGCTCTCGATGCGCTCTCAGTGGAAAGACGAAAGCGGAGAGCACAAAGTCGTCTCCCCCGTCTCCCCCATCATCAGCGCCTTCGTCTCCCTGCAAGACGTGCGCGGCACGCTCACACCGCAATTGAATCGAGACGAAGCAGACACCACCCTGATCTTGATCGACCTCGGGCGCGGTAGCAAACGCATGGCCGGCTCTGTGCTCGCACTTGTCTTGAACCAAGAAGGCACCGAAGTGCCAGACGTTCACAGCGCAGACGATTTAAAGAATCTCGTCAACGCCATCAACGCCCTACGCGCGCAAAACAAACTCCTCGCCTATCACGACAAGAGCGACGGCGGCTTGCTCGCCTGCGTGGCCGAGATGGCCTTCGCCGGCCACGTCGGCGTGAGCCTCAATGTCGATATCCTGCTCGCCGAGGGCGATGGCATCTCTGACAGCCGCGCCGAATACGGCGATAGTAAAAACTGGGCCACGCAGGTGAGCGCCCGCCGGGAGGAGCTCACCCTCAAAGCCCTGTTCAACGAAGAGCTCGGCGTGGTGATACAAGTGCGCACGGAGCAGCGCAACGAGGTGATGCAATCCCTGCGCGAGCACGGCCTCTCCAAACACAGCCACTTCATCGGCAAAACCCGCCCCGAACACGCCGCGCTTGACGATGGCAAAGGCGAGCTCTGTATTTGGCGCGACACCAAAAAAGTCTTCACCGCCAAGCTGCAAGACCTGCATCAAGTCTGGGACAGCGTGAGCTGGAAAATCGCCCAAGGCCGAGACAATCCCGCTTGCGCAGATGCAGAGCATGCAGCGGTAGGCGATCTGGCCAACCCCGGCCTGCACATCCATTTACCAGAAGTTTTAAAGCAAAAACTCGATATCGCCGGCATAGAATCTGCGCAGAGCGCTATTAATAACGTAGTGGATACGAACAACGGCAAGTCTGCCGCTGTGCACACCACCCGCCCCAAGGTCGCCATCCTCCGCGAGCAAGGCGTGAACTCCCACATCGAAATGGCCTACTGCTTTGACACAGCCGGCTTCGAAGCCTTCGACGTTCACATGACCGATCTGCAAACCGGCCGCGTCAACTTGCAGGACATGCAAGGCTTGGTCGCCTGCGGTGGCTTCAGCTATGGCGACACGCTCGGCGCAGGCATCGGCTGGGCGCGCAGCATCACCTTCAACGCCATGCTTCGCGAGCAATTCGAAGCCTTCTTCGCCAGAGAAAGCAGCTTCGGCCTCGGCGTCTGCAACGGCTGCCAAATGTTTGCCGAGCTCGCAGACATCATCCCCGGCGCAGAGGCCTGGCCCCGCTTCACCCACAACCAAAGCACCCGCTTCGAAGCCCGCCTTTCCATGGCCCTAGTGCTCCCCTCCCCCAGCCTCTTCTTCGCAGGCATGGAAGGTGCAAGGCTGCCCATTGCCGTCGCCCACGGCGAAGGCTTCGCCAATTTCAGCCAGCGCGGAGATGCCACAAAAGTCATCCCCGCCATGCGCTTCACAGACAACCAAGGCGCGCCCACCGAGCAATACCCCGCCAACCCTAACGGCAGCCCAGCCGGCCTCACAGCAGTCACCACAAAAGACGGCCGCTTCACAGCCATGATGCCCCACCCCGAAAGAGTCTTCCGCAATGTACAAATGAGCTGGAGCAGTGACGACATCAACGCCCACAGCCCGTGGATGCAGATGTGGCGCAATGCGCGGGAATGGGTAAAGGCTTGAGCATTAAAGCCATTTTTGCAGTTTGCCGGCATAGATACTGCGAAATGCGCTACTGAATTGATAGTGATTACCCGTTCGCCCTGAGCTTGTCGAAGGGTCTTGGCTTTCTAACTGTTTCGCTCCACCTTTGCACCTGCGGCCTAGCGCTGGGCAGTCGTCTCGTAAACTTTTTTGAAAACACACGCGATGGTGGCATCGGCAAATTGAAGATGGTCTCCGCGCGCCTTCCAAAAAAGTTTCCGATCCAACCACCCAACGCTCTCCGCTTCAGATATTCCAGCAAACGAGCAGTACATTGTGGATCATGTTATAGTGCAACCATTGCACCAATAGACCATGCCAACAATCGCAAACTTCGGAAGCTGCGTTATCACCATGTATGCAGGCGATCATCCACCGCCGCATTTTCATATTCGCGCCAATGATGGCGGCGAAGCTCTGGTAGAAATTGTGAGCTTAGAGATACTGCGGGGAAAGTTGGTTAGGCGAGAAGTAGCAGAAGCCATGGACTGGGCTTCTACTCATCAAGATTTTTTGATGCAGACATGGAAGGAGTTGAATTCATGAGCCAAGATCATTTCATTCTTCGACGCGTGAAAGCACTAGACGGGTTTCACCTTGCGCTGGAATACGCTGATGGCGAAAAGCTTGAGGTCTCGATTGCGCAGATTGCTGGTCGCTATAAGTTGCTCAAGCCACTGTTGGATACCAAAGTGTTTAAGACAGCTGCCATGGTGCCGGGCGGCTTTGCTGTTCGCTGGGCGAAGGATGACAACCTAGAACTCGCTGCGGATAACTTGCGCGCCCGAGCTATTGAGCAAAGCGGCCAGTATTCGCATGAGTTTTTGTGGAATTGGATGCATAAGCACAACTTCACGCTCGATGCCGCTGCCACCGCACTCGGCCTCTCGCGCCGCATGATTGCCTACTATCGCAATGGTGAAAAACCTTTGCCTATGACGGTAGCGCTAGCCTGCCATGGCTACGATGTGCTCGCGCTGAAAGCCGCTTAACTCCGTGGCTCTCTGATCGCCAAAAGGCCACGACTGTGATTGGGTTGTCTCACGCAGCGAAATAGAGGAGGAGGCACGCGCGCAGCGCCAGCCGGGGGACATTCGCGGAGTGGGACAGCCCAAGCGCAGACGTGGCCGCTCTCTGACTAACGCACGTTTGCCATAACGACAGAGCGAGTAGATTCATCAGCAGCAAACACATGCTCCACACGCAATGAAGCCAGCGTGATGTCTTGCGGCGTACCAAACGTCGAAAACATGCTGAAGAAAGCGAGTTCGCCGTATTGCGTGGCAAACCGAGTGGTGAGCACAGGCGCCATTTGCCTTGGCACCATTCCAAAAGCTGACGCCAAAGGCTTTTTACCCAAGCGCTGCTGAAACTGCGCCGCCAGCAGCTCGACTCTGGGCAACAGCTCGGGGACGACGCTGGCATCGTCTCGCAGGTGGGCGAGGATGGCGGGAGCGACCTCTTCTAGGTTGGTCATTTGCTTCGTCATGCCTTCGGGGTGCAGCATGGCATCAAGCAGATTGATGGGCTGATCACTTGGTAACTCAGCCATCCACGGCATCAGCGCAGCCGCCATCCAGCGCGCACCCCGGTTCATTTGCAGCACATTCCACGCGGCATCCATCACCATCGCAGGCATCGGGTCATGCGCACTCAGCAAGCGGCCCAGCGCTTCGCGCACGGGGGCGAGCACGGCATCGCCCAGCTCGCTGCCGCGATACACGGGTGCAAAGCCGGCTTGCTGCAAAGCCACATTGCGCAGCGCCAGCGGCGCTTGCAGCTCTTGCAGCCAAGCCAGCAGCAGCTCCCGGCTGGGCTGCGCGCGGCCGCTTTCCACAAAGCTCACATGCCGCTGGCTCACGCCCATGCGCAGCGCCAACTCAAGCTGGCTGATGCGCTTGGATTTGCGGGCGGTTTGCAGGGTGTCTCTCAGGCTAGGGCTGGCTGTTTGCATATCGACATTCAATCACAGCTTGGCGGCAATTCAATTACCTGCCAAGTAATTGCGGCCATTCAAAGCGCCACGCACACTGCAAGCTCTTCAAAAGGAAATCGCATGAACAAAGCTATTTTGGTAACCGTATTTATCGCATTTGGCGCACTCTCGGCCTACTCCATCCACTTCTCAGGCGGTGTGTTGGGATTCTTGCTGGAGCTCACACGGCATCCGGCGAGCTGGCAGGTGTTTTTTGATCTGGTGATTGCCTTGTCTTTGTTACTCGTGCTCATAGGTCGCGATGCAAAAGCCAGCGGCCGCCCCTTCTGGCCTTGGTTGTTGTTAACGCTCGCCACGGGCTCATTCGGCCCGCTGCTTTACTTCATCACAGCGAAGAAAAAAGCATGAACACGCCAATGAGTGAATGGCTGATTCGCATCATCTTCGTGATCACGGGGCTGATCCATGCCTTGCCACTCGCAGGCTTGCTAGGCCGCTCGATGCTCGAGCAAGCCTATGGCATCAAGCTGGGCGAAGGCCATGATTTAACGATCCTGATGCAGCATCGCGCCCTGCTCTTTGGTCTGCTCGCAGCCGCATGTTTTGTAGCTGCTGCACTTCCGATGTGGCGCTGGCCAGCGGGTATCGCTGCGCTAATCAGCATGCTTGGCTTGGTGCTCATTGCTGCGTTGCAACCCCACGGTTTGCCAATCGCGAAAGTAATGTGGGTGGATGCGGGCGCAGCGCTGCTGCTGATCATTGGCTTGCTGCTGCATGCCAAATCGCCGTCATAAATCTCGGAGCAATGATGAATATTCCCAAACACCTCACGCATCTCATGCTAGCCACACTTTTCACCCATGAGCTTGATGCCATGACGCAATCTGAATGGCGCTTGCTCTATGTGTTGCGCAGCATGAGTGATAGCGATGGGCGCTGGTGGTTTGTGGCGATGCATGTGCCGCTGTTTTGGGCGCTGATCGCACTCACGCATCATGCGGATGCCCTCGTGCAACGCGCCAGCCGCCTAGGGCTTGCTGCGTTTTGCATCGTGCATGCGCTGCTTCACTGGCGCTTGGCGAGCGATCCACTTTCTACATTCGCCTCGCCGCTCTCGTGGAGCCTCATCTTGGCCGCCGCCCTCGCGGGCATGGCCTATCTGTTACTTGTCGCCTCGAAAGCCAATTTCTCAAAAGAGTGAATCTCACGCAAGCGCACGAAAATTTTTCAGCGCTCAACCCCACACTTCCGTGACCGGCACACCCGTGGCTGGCCCGCCGCCTGTGCCGGGCTTGTCCATGCCGGTGGCTGTGTAGATACGGCCATCAATCGTGGCGATGGCGAATGCGTGGCGCGGGGTCACCATGTCTGCGGCTTTGAGCCAGGTGTTGCTTGGTGGGTCATACACTTCGTGCTCCTTGAATGCACCTCGGAACGGGCCCGTTGCGCCTTCACCGCCGATGGCATGTAAGCGCCCATCGAGCACCGAGCACATCACACCGCTGCGCGATGTGGGCAGCAATGCGCGGGGCAGCCAAGTATCTGTGGCGATGTCATATGCTTCATTGGCTGCAATATTTGTGGATGCGCCCACAAAAGCTGAGCCCACTCGCCCGCCCACCACATAAATCTTGCCATTGATGTGGCCGATGCCGTGATGATTGCGCCCGGTCAACATGGGGCGTGCGCTCGTCCACTGGTTGCTTTGCACATCGTAAATTTCATGCGTTGAGGCTTGCTCGCCGCCAAAAGCTGGCGTGAAGCCTTGACGTGCTTTGGCATAGTCTGGCAAGGTAGATCCGCCTATCACATGAACCCGATTGCCCACGGCAACAGCCGCCAGCGCACCGCGCACGGTAGGCATGGGCGCAAGCGCCGTCCATTTCATCGTGTCGAAATCAAATGCCCAGCATTCATTCACCGGCATCCAGACACGCTCGCCATTGGCCGGCTTGCGCAGCCCGCCAAATAGATAAAAACGATTGCCGATACCGACAGCAGCGGTGTGGTGAATCGGCAGGGGATGCGCCGGCAACTTCGCCCACGCATCAGTTTTCGGGTCATAGCTGTAGAACTGCCCCAAAGCATTGAAATCGCTTAAGCCGCCATAGGTGACGAAGCGCCCATTCACATTCGCGCCAACCACTTCGTTGCCGCCCTCCGGAATCGGTTTGACGGTGCTCCATTGGCCCGTCACGGGTGCGGGCGCTGGTGCATTGGTGGGGGTTTGAGCCATCACGGCGCGGGCGATTCCCGCAACAGCCACCGATGCCAACCCAGCTTGCAAAATATTTCGACGATTCATTTCATACTCCGTTCGATGTCATCAATTCAGTTAAATAAGTGGTCGCGGCGTTGACGCCCATCGCGCCGGGCAACAAAGCGGCCAAGCGCCGATCAGGGGTCACGATGTACAGATGGCCGTTGGCTTGCAGTGATTCCCTAGGCCGTCCATCCGCACTGCACAAGTCGTCTGATGCAGCGCCTGTGGCCAAAGCCAAGCCGTTGATCTGCGAAGCACTGCCGGTGAGCACCAGAGCTTGGCTGACCCACCAACGCGCAGGCAATTGCAGCTTGGCCTCCCAATCCTTGAGCCGTGCGGGCGTGTCAACCGCTGGGTTGACAGTGATCACCATAGACTGCAATTTCCGGCGGAATGACCAATCTAGCCGGGCATCGACCTGATTGAGCAGGCGCTGGGAAGGCTCGCAAGCCTGGCCGCACTGCGAATGAGAAAAGTGAAGCAGCAGCCACTTGCCCTGAAACTGCGTATGCGACACCTCTGCTCCATCCGCCGTGATGGCGCTAAAGGGCATCACCAGTTTGCGTGTCTCGCTGGCCGAAGCGCCAGAGCCCGGCATCGCAGGCCAGCCGGCATAGGCGAACCAAGCCGCCGCCGCTGCGCAAACTGCTAAGCCTAGTGAAGCCTTTGCGATGCTCATTCGCATCCAAACCTTCATATCAGTTGGCTGCCACTCTTGCGGGCGCGGCAGAGCGGATTTTGTCCAGCTCATTGAGCAGCGGCTGAATCGGCGCCACACCATTGCCATGACCACCCGCCCAAGTCGTCATCACGATATTGCGGCGACGCACTTCATTGATGAATTCAAAATGCGAAGGCCTGTCATTGGGCCGATCCCGCGAAGGAGACCACAAATCTGTCACCCACCCAAAATCGTCTTTGGGCAAAGTCAGAATCAAGGTGTTTGCGGAATGCGTGTTGGGCACCATGTAAATCATTACATCACGCACGCCATCGGTAATCTTGTGACTATCGGCCACTTCGAGCATGTCCACGGTGCGCGGATTCGCCCACAGCTCATCGTTGCGCACCCGATTCGGAGCGGTCAGTTGTTCATTGAAAAATTTCTTGTTGCCCGCACCGTAGATCACAGTTGCGCCAGCCGCAGCAAAAACGCGCGTGCCAGCGGCATGATCCATATGGTGATGCGTCATCAAGACGAATTTGAATGGCTTGTTGGGAAAGCGTTTTTTAGCTTCAGCCATCGTCATGCGAGACATTTCGTTGCCGACAGGTGCGTCAATCGCAATCAAGTAATCCTTCATTTCAATGACCATGGTGTGATGGCTGCCGCCCGTGATGTGGAAGACACCCGGTTTGACTTCAGTCCACTTCAGGCTGGGCACCACGGCTGGATCAAAGGCCAATGCATCAGAGTCTAGAAACGAGCCCCAATGTGCGCGGCGAATCATCCACTGCAAGGCCACATAGCTGGGCGGCGTGGGGTTGTTGGCCTTTTTCACGACATCAGGCACTGCAAACAAGTCAGCTGGCACATTGCGATTGAACATGACCTCGTCCACTTGAAAATGCTGCACTTCGCGATCACGCAGGGTAAGCAGTTGGTCAAACGGGTATTTGAAGCCCTCAACCACGCGCCAGTCAGACAGGATCAAGTCATAGTTGACATCGCCCCATATGTTGTCTGCATCCAGCGTGCGAACACGCGCTGGTAAACCTGTTTTCGGATCAAACAACACGATCCATTCCGCATCGTCTGCGCGATAGCTGACTTTGGCGTAGGTGATGCCCTGGATGGTTTCATCGGCTTCTTTTTTGAGCTTGCCCGCGTTGCTAGCCATCTCCAGCATCAATTTCGGCGACGTGCGATGCAGCTCACGAAGATTTGCCACGCGGCGAGAAGCGCTCATGGTGTGCATGGACGGGCTGGTCTCGCGAGCCATCTTAGACAGCGCGATATTGTCGATACCCAGCACAAAGCCCACTTCATCGGCCATGACTTCGCTGTAGTTGAACATGCGAATGCCAGGCCAAGTGCGATTGCGCACCCAATCCAAGCGGGCATGGCCTTTGACCAAATCGCGCGTTACGGTGACTCTTGAATTGCCTCCGCTTTTGTTGCCAACATCCGGCACTTCCGTCTGCTGCGGATCCCAATGTTTATGCCGTGATTGAACAACAATGGAATTCATCGCTTGCAGCTTTGCAGCGCCGCCCAACTCCTGCACGGCCTTATTCACCACCTGGAGTGCTTGCGGATCTTGCGCTGAGGCAGAAGCCGCAAAAAACACAGCTAACAATGCCATGATCAAACTCTTAAACTGCAACATATTTGCTCCTGAGTAATACGTAGGGCAGAGCATAAAAACTTCACTTGCACATGGAAAGAGCCAGCGGTGAAAAATCCATGCATTCAACCGTTCACGGCCTCAGGGATAACCCGTTACGGACACTCCAACAGCCTACGAATACTTCATACTGCTATCTAGCGACGCATTTTTCGTATTCGCAGTTTAGGAATTCAAGTGCCAAACGTCTACAACCTCCACACGAAAGTGAATCCCGTGGTACGTACTTATCAATTAAGTGAGCGTGCTGAACATCTTGATTTCAATATCCGTGAGCGTGAGGTGCGCCCCGCTGTGAGCGAGCCGCATCGCCACGAGTACTATCAAATGCAATTCAAGCTGGAGGGTGATTCCAGTTTTCACTTGGGAGGCATGGTGAAAAACTGGTGTCCGGGCACCTTGGCATTCATCCTGCCATACCGCATCCACATGAATCCCCATCCCGATGGCACACGCTACATTCTGATCAGCTTCACACAAAAATTCATCCGCCCTGATTTGCAGACTGATCCACTCGATTTGG
>JAAFJC010000072.1 GCA_013297925.1 Comamonadaceae bacterium | reverse complement strand
TGGCTTGGGTCGCATGAAGGTTCGTGAAATGGCCTTTGCTGGTGAAATCCCCGGCATGACCAAAGCCAGCTGGTAAAGCGAAGGAATACAAACATGAGCATGAGTGATCCTATCGCCGACCTCTTGACGCGCATTCGTAATGCGCAGATGGTCGCCAAAACCTCCGTGTCGCTGCCAGCCTCCAAGCTGAAAGTTGCGATTGCCCAGGTGTTGAAAGACGAAGGCTACATCGACGGCTTCAAGGTGAATGCTGAAGGTGGCAAGTCTGAGCTTGAAATCGCCCTGAAATACTACGCTGGTCGCCCTGTGATCGAGCGCCTGGAGCGCGTCAGCCGCCCCGGTCTGCGCGTTTACAAAGGCACTGGTGCCATTCCTCAAGTCATGAACGGCTTGGGCATCGCTATTGTCACCACCCCGCAAGGCGTGATGACAGATCGCAAAGCACGCGCCAGCGGCGTGGGCGGCGAAGTGCTGTGCTACGTCGCTTAAACGCAGGAGAAAAGAACATGTCCCGCGTAGGAAAAATGCCCGTCTCCGTACCAGCTGGTGTGGAAGTCACGATTGGCGCTGACAAAATTGCTGTGAAGGGTTCGGGCGGTACGCTGTCTGTGGCCGCTCATGCTCTGGTGAGCATCAAAAACGAAGCTGGCAAGCTCAGCTTTGCACCCGCCGATGAATCTCGCGAAGCGAACGCCATGAGCGGCACGCTGCGCCAGCTTGTCAACAACATGGTCGTGGGTGTGACCAAAGGCTTTGAGAAAAAGCTCAATCTCGTTGGCGTGGGCTACAAAGCCGCTGCCTCGGGCACCAAGCTCAATCTCGCTGTGGGTTACTCGCACCCTGTCAACTTTGAAATGCCAGCCGGCATCACCGTTGCCACGCCAGTCCCCACCGAAATCATCATCAAAGGCGCTGACCGTCAACGTGTCGGTCAGATCGCTGCTGAAATCCGTGCCGTGCGTCCTCCTGAGCCTTACAAAGGCAAAGGCATCCGTTATTCGGATGAGAAGATCACGATCAAGGAAACGAAGAAGAAATAAGGATTGCGATCATGCTGAACAAAAAAGACCAGCGTGTGCGTCGTTCGCGTCAAACGCGTATCCGCATCGCCACCCAAGGAGTTGCCCGCTTGTCGGTCAACCGCACCAATTTGCACATCTATGCGCAAGTGATCTCCGGCGACGGCAGCAAAGTGTTGGCATCTGCCTCCACCGCAGAAGCCGATGTGTCCAAAGCACTTGGCGGCAAAGGCAGCAATGCAGCAGCCGCTACCGCAGTGGGCAAGCGTATTGCTGAAAAGGCAAAAGCTGCTGGCGTTGAGAAAGTTGCTTTCGACCGCGCAGGCTTTGCCTACCACGGCCGTGTGAAAGCGCTGGCAGAAGCCGCGCGCGAAGCCGGCCTCCAGTTCTAATCACGCAATCACGGCAAGAAACTAGAGCGAGAAATTTATGGCTAAATTACAAGCAAATGCACCTGCCGCCGGTCCAGAAGACGGCATGCGCGAGAAGATGATTGCGGTCAACCGCGTGACCAAAGTGGTCAAGGGTGGTCGTATTCTCGGTTTCGCAGCGCTCACCGTCGTTGGCGATGGCGATGGCCGCGTTGGCATGGGCAAGGGCAAATCGAAAGAAGTACCAGTGGCTGTGCAAAAAGCGATGGAACAAGCGCGTCGCGGTATGCTCAAGTGCAGCCTGAAAAATGGCACGATCCAGCACCGTGTGTATGGTCAGCATGGCGCATCTAACGTCATGATGTCTCCCGCACCAAAAGGTACGGGCATCATCGCTGGTGGCCCTATGCGCGCTGTGTTTGAAGTGGTGGGCATCACCGATATCGTGGCAAAGAGCCATGGTTCGACCAATCCTTACAACCTGGTTCGCGCCACATTGGATGCTTTGAACAAATCAACCACGGCCGGTAACGTCGCGGCCAAGCGTGGCTTGAGCGTTGAGCAGCTGTTTGCTTGATTGGAATCGTCATGACAACACAAGCTAAAGTTAAAGTGCAGCTCGTCAAGAGCCCTATCAGCTGCAAAGAATCTCACCGCGCTACTGTGCGTGGTTTGGGTCTGCGCAAAATCAATTCTGTCTCTGAACTTGAAGACACGCCCGCAGTGCGCGGCATGATCAACAAGATTGCCTATTTGGTCAAGGTGCTCTGATGCAACTCAATACCATCTCCCCAGCAGACGGCTCGAAAAAAGCACGTCGCCGCGTTGGTCGCGGCATCGGCTCCGGTCTCGGTAAAACCGCAGGTCGTGGCCACAAAGGTCAAAAGTCCCGTTCGGGTGGCTACCACAAAGTGGGCTTTGAAGGCGGTCAAATGCCTTTGCAGCGTCGCTTGCCCAAGCGCGGCTTTAAATCGCACAAACTGGCTTTCAATGCCGAAATCACCTTGACCACGCTCGAGAAACTCGGCGCGGCTGAAGTCGATATGCTGAGCTTGAAGCAAGCCGGTTTGGTCGGCGAAATGATCAAGGTTGTGAAAGTCGTGAAAACCGGCTCGCTCACCAAAGCTGTCAAATTGACCGGCATTGGCGCAACTGCAGGTGCAAAAGCAGCCATTGAAGCTGCTGGTGGCTCCTTGGTTTGATCTGAGAATTTGAAAGAGCTCCCTTAAGTGGCAACCAATCCTTCAGCAATTGCGAAAACAGGCAAGTTCGGCGATTTACGTCGCCGGCTCGTCTTTTTGTTGCTCGCTTTGATTGTTTACCGCATCGGTACGCATATCCCTGTTCCAGGCATCGACCCCACTCAGTTGAAAGCCTTGTTCCAAGGTCAGCAGGGCGGCATTCTTGGCCTGGTGAACATGTTCTCAGGTGGCGCTCTGTCTCGGTTCAGCGTTTTGGCCTTGGGCATCATGCCCTATATCTCCGCTTCGATCATCATGCAGTTGCTCACCTATGTGGTGCCAAGCTTCGAGCAATTGAAGAAAGAGGGCGAAGCAGGTCGTCGCAAGATCACGCAATACACCCGCTACAGCACATTGGGCTTGGCGATTTTTCAGTCCCTAGGCATTGCTATGGCGCTCGAAGGTTCTGCTGGTTTGGTGCTGCAACCTGGTTTTGGTTTTCGTATGGCAACGGTAGTTAGCTTGACGGCTGGCACGATGTTCTTGATGTGGCTTGGTGAGCAGATTACTGAGCGTGGTCTAGGCAACGGCATCTCCATCATCATCTTCGCAGGTATTGCGGCAGGTTTGCCAAGTGCTATCGCTGGCTTGCTGGAACTGGTGCGCACGGGTGCGATGAGCATTATTGCAGCCATCATCATTGTGGCCTTGGTGGTTCTCGTTACTTATTTCGTGGTGTTCGTTGAGCGTGGCCAGCGCAAGATCTTGGTGAACTATGCACGCCGCCAAGTCGGCAACAAAGTGTATGGCGGCCAGTCTTCACACTTGCCACTCAAACTCAACATGGCTGGCGTGATTCCTCCGATCTTTGCCTCCTCCATCATCTTGCTGCCTGCGACTGTGGTGAGCTGGTTCAGCACCGGTGATTCGATGCGTTGGCTCAAAGACATCGCGGGTATGCTCACCCCCGGTCAACCGATCTACATCATGTTTTATGCAGCAGCGATCATTTTCTTCTGCTTCTTCTACACAGCCTTGGTGTTCAACAGCCGTGAGACGGCCGACAACCTCAAGAAGAGTGGTGCGTTCATCCCCGGCATTCGACCCGGTGACCAAACCGCTCGCTACATCGATAAGATTTTGCTCCGCTTGACAGCTGTCGGCGCAGCCTACATCACGGCAGTTTGCTTGCTGCCTGAGTTTCTGATTTTGAAATACAACGTTCCTTTCTATTTCGGTGGCACATCGCTGCTGATCATCGTGGTGGTAACGATGGACTTTATGTCTCAGGTACAGAATTACATGATGAGCCAGCAGTATGAATCGCTTCTGAAGAAAGCCAATTTCAAAACTTCTTAAACAAGAGTGGTTGAATGGCAAAAGACGATGTGATTCAGATGGCGGGTGAGATTGTGGAAAACCTTCCCAATGCCACCTTCCGTGTGAAGCTGGAAAACGGGCACGTGGTGCTCGGGCATATTTCAGGCAAGATGCGTATGCACTACATTCGCATCCTGCCCGGTGATAAGGTCACCGTGGAGTTGACACCTTACGATTTGACGCGGGCACGCATTGTGTTCCGCGCCAAGTGATTGAATGGAACGAGTTTTAGGAGAAATGACATGAAAGTTTCGGCTTCGGTCAAGAAAATTTGCCGCAATTGCAAAATCATCCGCCGCAAGGGCGTGGTTCGCGTGATCTGTACAGATCCCCGCCACAAACAGCGTCAGGGTTGATTCACATTGACGTTTTGAAAGTTTAGAGGACAGATATGGCACGTATCGCTGGTATCAACATTCCGCCGCACCAACATGCAGAGATTGGCCTGACCGCCATTTTCGGTATCGGTCGCACCACTGCTCGCAAAATCTGCGAGGCCACCGGCATTGCCTATTCGAAGAAGGTCAAAGACTTCACCGATGGCGATCTGGAGAAGATCCGTGATGCCATCGCTGGCATGACGATCGAAGGTGATTTGCGCCGCGAGACGACGATGAACATCAAGCGTTTGATGGACATCGGTTGCTACCGTGGTTTCCGTCATCGCCGTGGCCTGCCCATTCGCGGTCAGCGCACCCGCACCAACGCGCGTACCCGCAAGGGCCCGCGTCGTGCAGCGCAGTCCCTCAAGAAATAAAGCCTGTAAGAGAGTAAACATATGGCTAAACAGCAAGCATCCGCCGCCGCCGCAACGCGCGTGCGCAAGAAAGTCCGCAAGAACATTGCCGACGGTATTGCCCACGTTCACGCGTCGTTCAACAACACCATCATCACGATCACTGATCGCCAGGGCAATGCTCTGTCGTGGGCATCGTCGGGTGGCCAAGGCTTCAAAGGTTCACGCAAATCCACCCCGTTCGCAGCCCAGGTGGCTTCCGAGCAGGCTGGCCGCGCTGCCATGGAGCAGGGCATCAAAAATCTCGATGTCGAGATCAAGGGCCCAGGCCCAGGTCGCGAGTCGTCTGTGCGTGCTCTTGGCGCACTCGGCATCCGCATCACGTCCATCCGTGATGTGACACCTGTCCCTCACAACGGCTGCCGTCCACAAAAGCGTCGCCGCATCTAATTCGTTTTTGGCTCGAGCCGCGACATGTGCTGAAAATGCATGTTCGCGGCTTTGGCTATAATAGAGGGTTGCGTCGTCCATCGGTGCAAACCCGCAAGCCCACCGCCAGCTCTGTCTCAAACACCGTTTGAACGGCTCTGGCTCCTACAGCAAGTCCTGTAGCAGTTAACATTGAAGGAAATTCCAAGTGGCACGTCTGCTCGGCCCCAAGGCCAAACTCTCCCGCCGTGAAGGCACTGATCTGTTTTTGAAAAGCGCACGCCGCTCCATTGCAGACAAAGCAAAATTTGATTCCAAGCCCGGCCAGCATGGCCGCACCAGCGGTCAGCGCACGTCTGACTTCGGCTTGCAATTGCGTGAAAAGCAAAAAGTCAAGCGCATGTATGGCGTGCTAGAGCGCCAGTTCCGCCGCTACTTCGAAGAAGCTGATCGCCGCCGTGGCAACACCGGTGCGAATTTGCTGTTCATTCTTGAGTCGCGTCTGGATAACGTCACCTATCGCATGGGCTTTGCCTCCACCCGCGCTGAAGCGCGTCAGCTGGTTTCGCACAAAGCGATTCTGGTCAATGGCAAGGCAGTGAACATTCCTTCCATGCTGATCAAGGCCGGCGATGTGATCTCCGTGCGCGAGAAAAGCAAGAAGCAAGTGCGTATTTCTGAAGCCCTGCAACTGGCTGGCCAAATCGGCTTCCCAGCTTGGGTCGAAGTGAGTGCCGAGAAAGTGGAAGGCACGTTCAAGAAATCCCCAGACCGCGACGAATTCGCCTCTGACATCAACGAATCGTTGATCGTCGAGTTGTATTCACGCTAATTTTTTTGAAGGCGGCGCGTACAAGCGCGCTGTTTTCGAAGCCCCAGCGTGTAGACGTACACGTTGGATTTCCAGCCTTATCGGTGTAACGAGCCGAGGGCACTCACAAGGAAGACTGCATGCAAACCAATCTGCTCAAACCCAAGACGATCCAAGTAGAACAGCTCGGCGGCAACAAAGCCAAAGTCACCCTCGAACCTTTCGAGCGCGGCTATGGCCACACGCTGGGTAACGCGCTGCGCCGCGTGCTGCTCTCGTCCATGGTGGGCTATGCACCAACGGAAGTAACCATCGCAGGCGTTCTGCATGAGTTCTCCACCATTGATGGTGTGCAAGAAGACGCTGTCAACATCATGCTCAATTTGAAGGGCGTGGTCTTTAAGCTGCACAACCGTGACGAAGTCACCCTCTCGTTGCGCAAAGACGGCGAAGGTGTTGTGACCGCCGGCGACATCCAGACCCCACACGACGTCGAGATCATCAATCCAGATCACGCAATTGCACACTTGTCGCAGGGCGGCAAGCTGGACATCCAGATCAAGGTCGAAAAAGGTCGCGGCTATGTGCCCGGCAACGTTCGTCGTTATGGCGATGAGCCAAGTAAATCCATTGGCCGCATTGTGCTGGATGCATCGTTCTCGCCCATCAAGCGCGTGAGCTACGCGGTTGAGAACGCTCGCGTGGAGCAGCGCACCGATCTCGACAAACTCGTCATGGAAATCGAAACCAATGGCGCCGTCACCGCAGAAGATGCTGTGCGCGCTTCGGCCAAGATTTTGGTCGAGCAATTGGCTGTGTTTGCGCAGCTTGAAGGCAGTGAGCTCGCAGCTTTTGACGCACCCGCCCAGCGTAGCAGCCAGCAGTTTGATCCGATTCTGTTGCGCCCCGTCGATGAGCTTGAACTCACCGTGCGCTCGGCCAACTGCCTCAAAGCAGAAAACATTTACTACATTGGTGATCTGATTCAGCGCACCGAAAACGAGTTGCTCAAGACCCCGAATCTGGGTCGCAAGTCGCTCAACGAAATCAAGGAAGTGCTTGCTTCGCGTGGCCTCACGCTCGGCATGCGTCTTGAAAACTGGCCACCCGCTGGCCTCGACAAACGCTGATTCGTCAGCAGCAAAGTGCACCAGCGCGTACCTGATACGGCGCGCTGTTTAAACAATTGAAAGGAAAGCACCATGCGTCACGGAAACGGACTTCGTAAACTCAACCGCACCAGCGAGCACCGCCAAGCGATGCTTCGCAATATGATGAACTCGCTGATTCAGCACGAGGCCATCAAAACCACCTTGCCTAAGGCCAAGGAATTGCGTCGCGTAGTCGAGCCCATGATCACACTCGCCAAAGTCAAGAGCGTTGCCAATATGCGTTTGGCTTTCTCTCGCCTGCGTGATCGTGACAGCGTCACCAAATTGTTCTCTGATCTCGGCCCACGCTTTGCGAAGCGCCCAGGCGGTTACACGCGCATCTTGAAGATGGGCTTCCGTGTGGGCGACAATGCGCCGATGGCATTCGTCGAGCTGGTTGAGCGCGCTGAAGCAGCGGCAGAAGCACCGAAGGCGGAGTAAATTTAGTTTGCCGCGTTGCAGCAAACACAGATGCAACGCGGTAAAATACAAGTATTGACGCGGAGTGGAGCAGCTCGGTAGCTCGTTGGGCTCATAACCCAAAGGTCGTTGGTTCAAATCCAGCCTCCGCAACCAATTGAAAAAATCAACAAGAATGTTGATTTTTGTTTAAGCCAGCTTTCGAGCTGGCTTTTTTATTGGCTGATGTATTTTCATGCCGTCATTGCCAAACTTCGTTCTTGAGTCCTTGCTCTAGGCTTACACAGGTTTTTCCTGATTGCGGGCCGTGTTTTTCCCACTAGGATAGTCGCTTTTAGTACAAGGAAACGGCATGGCCTCCAAACTCATTCTTGATTATGTTTACGAGCACGAAACCAATCGTGCTAACCAGGTGTACATGACCCAGCCTTTTGGTGGCGACAAAGTGGTGGACTACACATGGGGTCAGACCATGGATCAAGCGCGCCGCATGGCCACGCACCTTAAAGCTCAGGGCTTTGCGCCTGGCTCGCGCATTGCCATTCTGTCGAAAAATACCGCGCATTTCATGATGGCTGAGCTGGCTATTTGGATGGCCGGATACACCACAGTGGCAATCTTCCCCACGGAAGGTGCTGACACCGTGAATTACGTACTGACGCACAGCGAAGCCAGCCTGCTTTTCGTGGGCAAGCTCGACACATGGGATCAGCAAAAAGGCGGCATTCCTGCTGGCTTGCCATGCATTGCTCTGCCGTTGGCTCCCAAGACCAGCTACGAGACTTGGGACAGTATTGTCTCCAAGACCCAGCCCATCGCAGGCAAGCCTGCGCGCAAGGGTGACGACATCATGTTCATCATGTACACCTCAGGCTCAACGGGCACCCCCAAAGGTGTGATGCACAGCTTTGCGCGCGGCACGGCTGCGTCCGAGGGCATTGTGGCGTATCAGGAAAAGGAGCTGGGCAAGGGCTTTGAATACCGTGTGCTGTCGTATCTGCCGCTGGCGCATATCTTCGAGCGTGCGTGGGTCGGTTGCAGCGGTTTTGTGATGGGCCGGGGCCGGATTTATTTCGCCGAGTCGCTGGATACTTTCGTACAAGACCTGCAACGCGCACGCCCCACGGTGTTCATCTCTGTGCCACGCCTGTGGCTGAAATTTCAGCAAGGCGTGCTGGCCAAAATGCCACAGAAGAAGCTCGACCGTTTGCTGGGCATTCCCATTCTTGGCGGAATTGTGAAGAAAAAAGTGCGCCAGAAGTTGGGCCTCAACGACGTAAAGATGGCTGGTTCGGGCTCTGCGCCGATCCCTCCCTCTCTGCTTGATTGGTATCGCCGCCTCGATCTGCATTTGGTCGAAGGTTACGGCATGACCGAAGACTTCGCCTATTCGCACACCACCACCAAAACCCAACAACTTCCCGGTTACGTAGGAATTACCTTCCCGGGCGTGGAGCGTCGCTTGGATGAGCAAGGGCAAGTACTGATCAAGTCTCCTGGAACGATGGTGGGCTACTACAAGCAGCCGGAGTTGGACAAGGAGGTGTTCACTGCAGACGGCTTCTTCCAAACGGGCGACAAAGGCGAAGTCTCCAAGGATGGTCAGCTCAAACTGACAGGCCGCACCAAAGAGCTGTTCAAAACCGCCAAAGGCAAGTATGTGGCTCCCGCGCCCATTGAAAACATGATCAACGAAAGCTCGATGGTGGAGCTTTCGATGGTGTCTGGCATCGGGCAAAGCGCGGCTTATGCCTTGGTGGTGCCCTCTGAAGCTCTGCGCCCACAGCTAAAAGACCCCGCAGTCAAGGCTTCGTTTGAAGCCGAGATGAAGGCCGTGCTGGATCGTGTGAACGCCAAAGTGGCGGATTACGAGCAATTGCGCATGATCGTGGTGGCCAAGGAGCCATGGAGCATTGACAATGGCCAGCTCACGCCGACGATGAAAATCAAGCGCGCCAAGATTGAGGCCAATGTGGCTGGCGCGGTAGACAAGTGGTATGAGACCAAAGGCGCGGTGATTTGGTCTTGATGGCGCAAACCAGCGCTGCGACAGAACAACGCCCCAGCGATGGGGCGTTTTTTTTGGGAAATGCGTTTGATCGAGTGTCGCGAAAGCTCACGACAATAGCTACTAAAACCATAGCACTCTGCGCAGATTTGATGCCGGCAAAGTGCCAATTTCGATCCAAAAACAGGCGTCAAAACACGATGCCGGCGCAAAACGAGTGATAGACCAGCCCGTTAAAATCAAGCCCATGCAATCTGTAAAAAAACAACTGCTCGCTGCTTTGGCCACTGAGCTGGACAAACTCTCTGAAGGCGCCGGCTCACGGGCCGCCTTTGAATCGCCCAAAGTGGCTGACCATGGCGATCTGGCCTGTACAGCGGCGATGCAGTTGGCGAAAGCCTTGAAGAAGAATCCACGCGAACTCGCCGCGGCTTTGTGTGACGCGCTCAAAGCCACGCCAGCTTTTTCGCAATGGGTCGGCAGCCTAGAAATCGCAGGCCCCGGCTTTATCAATATTCGTTTGAAGCCCGAGGCAAAGCAGGAGGTCGTGCGCGAGGTGCTGACCCAAGGCGCACGCTACGGCTTTCAAAGCGCCACAGGTCGCAAGATGATGGTCGAGTTTGTCAGCGCAAATCCCACCGGCCCGCTGCATGTGGGACATGGCCGGCAAGCGGCTCTGGGCGATGCGATCTGCAACTTGTGGGCCACGCAGGGTGAGCAGGTGCACCGCGAGTTCTACTACAACGATGCTGGCGTGCAAATCAACAATCTGGCGCTCTCCACGCAGCTTCGCGCCAAAGGGTTCACACCCGAGAGCCCCGAGTGGCCGAAAGGTGAAAACGCGGGTGTGTACAACGGTGAGTACATCGCGGACATCGCTCGAGACTTTCTGGCCAAGAAAACTGTGCAGGCGGATGATCGCAGCTTCACGGCCAGTGGGGATGTAGACGATCTCGACAGCATCCGCGAATTTGCGGTGGCCTATCTGCGCCGCGAGCAAGATTTGGATTTGCAAGCCTTCCACCTCAAATTCGACCACTATTACCTTGAATCTTCCCTCTACAGCTCCGGCCGAGTCGAGCGCACCGTCAATCAGCTCAAAGCTGCGGGCAAGACCTACGAGCAAGACGGCGCGCTCTGGCTCAAAAGCACGGACTATGGCGACGACAAAGACCGTGTGATGAAAAAGAGCGACGGCTCCTACACCTATTTCGTGCCCGATGTGGCCTACCATCTGGCCAAATGGGAGCGCGGCTTCACCCGTGTGGTCAACATTCAGGGCACAGACCACCACGGCACGATCGCTCGTGTGCGCGCCGGACTGCAAGCCAGTGGGCAGGGCATACCGCCCGGCTACCCAGATTACGTGCTGCACACCATGGTGCGCGTGATGCGCGGTGGGCAGGAGGTGAAAATCTCTAAGCGCACGGGCGGCTACGTGACACTGCGCGATCTGATCACGTGGACATCCACCGACGCGGTGCGTTTTTTCTTGCTGTCGCGCAAGCCGGATACCGAATACGTTTTCGACATTGATCTGGCCATTGCCAAAAACAACGACAACCCGGTGTTTTACGTGCAGTATGCGCATGCCCGCATCTGTTCGGTGCTTGCGGCTTGGGTCGACAAAGAGGGCGGAAACGTCGATCATCTGCCGCCAGTGGATTTGAACGCATTGAGCACGGCGCCAGCCCAGCAATTGATGCTGCAATTGGCCAAGTACCCGGAGATGCTCGCCGCCGCCGCGCGCGATTTTGCGCCGCATGACGTGACCTTTTACTTGCGCGATTTGGCCGCCGCCTACCACTCTTACTACGATGCCGAGCGTATCTTGGTTGCAGAGGAAAACGTGAAAAAAGCCCGTTTGGCACTTGTGGCGGCCACAGCGCAGGTGCTGAAAAACGGCTTGGCTGTGCTGGGCGTGAGCGCACCCGCTAAGATGTGAGGATGATCTCAATGCCACTCAGCACTTCGCCTTCTCGCCACCGTCCCAACAACCGCCCCACTCAACGTGGCGGCATGTTTCTGGGTTTGATCATTGGTGTACTGCTCGGTTTGGGTGCCGCGCTGGCCGTGGCACTGTATGTGGCCAAAGTGCCCGTGCCCTTTATGAACAAGGGAACCAATACAAAGACCTCCGCTGAGCAAGATGCAGCGGAGCAGCAGAAAAACAAGAACTGGGATCCCAATGCACCGCTGTACGGCAAGACGCCCGCCAAAGGCGTCGCCTCGGGTGTGGTGGGTACGGCTACCTCTGCCGCGCCAGAGGCCGTTGCTTCCGCGCCCAAGGCGGCAGTGTCTGCGCCCAAAACAACCGCCTCCGCACCGAAGCCGGCCAGTGCCGACCCGTTAGGCGATCTTGCCAAAGCCAAAGCGGCCACATCTGTTGCCGGGACCACGACAGCGGCCACCAGTGGTGTTGATCCTTTCACTTATTTTGTGCAAGCCGGAGCATTCCGTACGCCTGAGGATGCCGAGGCACAAAAAGCCAAACTTAGCATGGCGGGTTTCCAAGCCAGTATCACCGAACGTGAGCAATCGGGCCGAACCGTGTTTCGCGTGCGTATCGGCCCAGTCGACAAAAAAGAAGACGCTGACAAAGCCAAAGAAAAACTCGACGCCGCCGGCTTTGAAACCGCGATCGTGCGCGTGCAGCGCTGAGTCAGGCCTACCAGACCTGGCGTGGCCGTGACATACTTGGCAGGAACTTTGTCTTCGTAGCAGCGCTCTTGAGCGTTATTGAAGAATATTTGAAACAATCTGGCTTCTCGCCTGAAACCCTTGGAGCAATTTCCATGATTCGTCGTGATTTGATCAAAACCTCTGGCTTGACTGCTGCTGTGTCTTGCCTGCCGCTGTTGGCGCAAGCCCAGCAAGCGCGCAGCTACCAAGAAGGGCAAGACTATGTGGCGCTGGACAAGCGCGTGCCCACCGAAGGCAAGGGCGTGGTCGAGGTGATTGAGTTCTTTTGGTACAACTGCCCACATTGCAACGCGTTTGAGCCAGCGCTTGAGAAATGGGCGGCTCAGTTGCCCAAAGACGTGGTGTTGCGCCGCATGCCGGTGGCCTTCCGCGATGAATTCGTACCTCAGCAGCGCTTGTATTACGCGCTGGAAGCGTTGAACAAAGTGGAAGAGCTGCACAAAAAGGTGTTCTACGCGATTCACGTGGAGAAAAAGCAGCTCAACACCCAAGCCTCTATCAGCGATTGGGTGGCCGCCAATGGGGTGGACAAAGCCAAGTTCGATGAGCTGTACAACTCATTCAGTGTGCAAACCAAGGCTCGCCGCGCTGCGCAATTGCAAAATGACTACCGAGTCGGTGGCGTGCCAGCTTTGGGCATTGCCGGTCGTTTCTACACGGATGGTGCTTTGGCGCAAAGCATGGGCCGGGCGCTGCAAATCACTGATTGGTTGATTTCTGAAGTCAAAAAAGGCCGTTGACGGGCAGATCTTGCGCAAGCGGCTGACCCTAGCGAACTTCGGTTCGCTTTTTTTTGCTTGTTGAAAATTGCTGAATCAGCCCGAGCGATTTCACCCTTGGACGATGGGTATGGCGGTATCATCCCCATCCCCCTTGCCCAGATCATGAGTTTCGACCCTTTCTCCAACGCGCCCGTGGGCATCCACATCAGCGACATCGAAGCGGCCATCAATTTTTGGCGCGCCCGCTTGCCTTCGCCTGATGGCATCACCTTGGCTGCGCCGCTGCGCGCCCTGGGCGAGGTGTATGCGCTGTTGGTGTACTACAAGCAAGACCGTGTGAGTGAAAAATCGATGCCGCGCCATGCCTACGAGGCTTGGCTGGCTTGGTACGACCGCACGCCCGATACGCCCTGCATCGCCATTTGCTCCACCAGTCAAGGTGATGATGAATGCAAAGGCTGCGGCCGCAGTTTTGATGAAGTGCAGCATTGGCCGCAGATGAGCCCGGCGGCCAAGCGAGAGACTTGGCGGCGCATCACGATGCAGGGCACCGCTTGGCGCTTTGGCCGCTATGCAGAGCGCGCCGCTGAAAAGCGCATGGAGGCAGCCGCACAGGCTGGTCAAGATAGGGTGTCGGCATGAGGTATTGCCATGATTGATGCAGTGGTGTTGTTCTTTATTCTCGGCGTGATTGCACGACTGGGCAAAAGCGATTTGAAGTTGCCGCAGGCGCTGTACGAAGCGCTGTCGGTGTATCTGCTGTTGGCCATAGGATTGAAGGGCGGCATTGAGCTGCACAAGCAAAGCTTGGCCGCCGTGTTGCCGCAAATCCTGGCTTGCATGGCTTTGGGCGCGCTGATTCCGGTGCTGATGACGCCATTGCTCAAACGCATGGGCTTTTCCGGGGTGGACAGCGCGGTGCTGGCCGCTCACTACGGTTCGGTCAGCGTGGTGACGTATGCGGTGGCCTCAAGTTATCTGCAGCGCCAGGGCGTCGCATTTGAAGCGCATGCGGCACTCTGGGTAGCGGTCATGGAAGCGCCGGGTATTGTGGCGGGTGTGTTTTTAGCGCGGCGTGAGCTCAATCGCGCCAAAGCTCTGGAGCGCAAAACGGTCGAGGCAGCTCACAAGTCTTCGGGCAACTGGCGTGAGCTGGCGCATGAGGTGTTGTTTGGCAAATCCGTTTTGCTGCTGGTGGGCGGTTTGGTCATTGGCGCGGTGATGGGGCAGGAGGGGCTGAAACCCATTGCACCGCTGTTTACCGATCTTTTCAAAGGCGTTCTCGCGCTCTTTTTGTTGGAGCTCGGACTCGTGGCGGGCGCGCAGCTGCCGGAAGTGAAGCGTTATGGGCTCAGGCTGCTGGCCGTGGGCATCGTGTCGCCGCTGGTGCTGTCGTTGATGGGCGCTGCCGTGGGCAAAATGCTGGGCTTGTCAGTCGGGGGCACGGCGATTTTGGCGACGCTCGCTGCGAGTGCGAGCTACATCGCCGCGCCGACTGCAATGCGTATGGCCGTGCCACAAGGCAATGCGGGCTTGTCCATTGCAGCAGCGCTGGGCATCAGCTTTCCGTTCAACATCGTCGTTGGCGTGCCGCTCTACACTTGGTTCGCGCAAAAAATCTCCTGAGGTGCAGGCATGGACAAACATCCGAAAAAACTCCTCGTCATCTTTGCGGAAGCCGCATTAGAAAAGCGCCTCGTGCAAGATGCCAAGCGCTTCGGCGCGCATGGCTACACCATCTGGGATGTGCGCGGTGGCTCCGATCATGGATCCCGACAGGGCAGTTGGGACAACGACCGCACCATCGAGATGAAAACCATTTGCAGCCCAGAAGTGGCAGATCGCTTGGCAGCGCATCTGCTGGCAGAATATGCCGAAGATTTCGGGCTGACACTGTACTTTGCAGATGTGCAGGTCCTGCGCAGTGAGAAGTTTTAATGCTCCTAAATAAATAGCATTCGACGCATATTTTATGCCGGCAAAGCTCCGATTTCGCTTCAAAAACAGAGGTTAAACCATCATGACGATGCAGCTGTATTTCGCCCCCGGCGCGTGCTCTTTTGTGCCCCATGTCCTGCTGGAGGCCGCAGGCGCGGCGTTTGAGGCAAAACTGGTCAAGTTGCACAAAGGTGAGCAGTATGGCGAGGACTACAAGGCCATCAATCCGCGCAGCCAAGTGCCCGTGTTGGTGGCCAATGGGCAAGCCATCGCGCAAATTGTGGCCATCACGGCTTTCATCGCAGACAGCTTTCCTGCTGCGAACTTCATGCCACAGGCGCCAATGCCGAAAGCTAAATTTCTGGAGACGCTGGCTTGGCTGAACAACACCATTCACCCCACGTTCACCCACATCTTCATGCCGCAAAAGTTCAGCGAAGATGCGGCCGCGCAAGCCAGCATGAAAGCGTTCCATGTGCCCTTGTTTGCGGCACGCTTGGCCGAGCTTGATGGGATGGTGGCTCGCGCCAAGGCGCAGGGCGGCCAATATCTAGCAGCCGCTTTCGGCCACGATCACCTCACGGCGCTCGATGCTTACACCCTCACGGTCAACCGCTGGGGCTCCATCGCAGGCATCGACCCCACGCAGTTCACCCACGCATGGGCGCACATCCAATCACTGGCCGCTCACCCAGCAATTGCCAAAGTGATTGAGCGTGAGCGCTTGCAGCTCAATATGATGGCTCAAGCGTAAAGCTGCGC
>JAAFJC010000071.1 GCA_013297925.1 Comamonadaceae bacterium | reverse complement strand
CAACGCCACTTTGGGAGACAGCTATAACTATGCCGATGGCAATCTGCCGAGCTGGGCGCTGCTGGGAGAGTATGGAAATGGGGGAGCCAACTCCACAGGACGCACGGAATACATCTGGCTGCCGACCCAAGACGGATCAGGCGGAGGCGCGATTCCAGTGGGCTTGTACAGAGGTGGCAAGCTATTCGCCATCCACACAGATCATCTCGGCACACCAAGACTGATGATCGACAACGCGAACCAGCCTGTATGGCAATGGGCTTACAGTGGGTTTGGGGATAATGCGCCGACGGGGATCTTGAAACCTACGACGAGTGCGAGTAGTGCGTTCATCAGCACGCCCGCAGCAGCTGGATCGGGGACTACGACGGCAGTGCTGCTCACAACTAGTACGCCGACTCAAATCAACAACCTGCGCTTCCCGGGCCAATACTTTGATGCGGAGAGCGGCAACTTCTACAACTACTTCCGCACTTATCAGCCGAATCAAGGTAGATATACGCAACCTGACCCGATGGGGCTAGGTGGAGGCTGGAATCAATTTGGCTATGTTTATGGCAATCCACTCAGCTATTTTGATTCTCTTGGGTTGCAGGCTATACCTTTGCCTCCTCTCGTCCCACCAATACACGGCGCGGGCAGTCCAGGCAATGACATAGCCGATCAACTGCGACGCAGAGGATCCAACGATGATCCAACGAAGACGTATCAAACCTATACCCGCTACAACCCCAAGACTGGGCAGTGCTACACCGGACGAACCTCTGGCTACGGCAGTCCTGAAGACAATGTGCGCAATCGTGGTCGGCAACAGAACTTATTGACTGGTGAGGGCTTTTTGCAGCCTGTGCTGGATAGATCCTCAACAAACTCCAACGCAATTCGTGGACGCGAGCAACAGGTGATTGATATAAATGGCGGAGCTCGTAGCACAGGCGGTTTGTCTAGGAATGCAATTAATGGCATTTCATCAATTAACCTGAGGGGACCATTGGTTTACATTCCAGCCGCCGTAAGCGAATTTGGCATTCCAATGTCTGGCCCTCAACCATGCACCTGCCAGTAGATCGGCGCAACGATGAAAAAGCAATCACTCTCTGACGATGACTATCACTTATTGAAGGTCTTTCTTGATCGCCAATTTGAATGGTACGAGCCTAAGTACCCGACCACGCCCCCTATGTCACCATCACAATTCTTAGAAAACTTAGAGAAGACCTCCCTCGCCACTGCGAAGAAGGGTTTGCAGATGGCGATCAATGACATCGTTGAAATGACAGCTGATTGGCGACCTGATCAAGTGGCAGCTGCAGATGCCAAGTTTGCGGCCGCAGGCACATTCACGCTCAGTGAAGTCAGAAGCCGCTACTCAAAAAAGTATCTGCAAATTCTCAAGCGTGGCGTGATCCGCTCTGAGACTGAGTACTACTTGCTAAAAGGTGTAATGGACGGTGGAAGCATCGAGCCTGGTGCAACTGAGAGCCAGCAGATGGAAGCAATGCTCCACGAATACGAAGAACGAATTGCTCCTAAATAAATAGCTGCTTGCGCAGTATCTATGCAGGCTACCCACTGATTTTTCTTGTAAATCTTGTGTTCTCTCCTTTTTCATCAGCCGCAGCGCGGCGTTCATCAATCTCCAGCGCGGCCAACCCGCGCTCGCGTCTCGTGGCGCACCGCCACGTCCTCACGCACGTATCCAGCGCTTGCCGCGTGAGCACACGTTCGCGCTCTCAAATTTGCGCTGTGCGCCTTGCCAGCCGCAGCTTTGATGCAGACGGCCGCATGACGGCCAGCAGCATCGCCGCCTACCAATACGACGCAAATAGCCGCATCACAGGCATCACGCAGAATCTGCAAGCCCAGAGGAGCGTCACATCCACCAGCGGCACAGCAACGATCACGACCAACCAGCTCTACCCCCAGCCCATCAGCTGGGCCGTGGGCTACGACAGCCGAGGCCGCATCACCAGCTTTGCCCGCCTGCCTAGCTCAGGCTCCATCCCCGCAGGCCAGCAAACCGCCAATAGCGAGAGCTACACCTACGATGCCAACTCCAATCGCCTCTCCAGCATCATCTTGAATGCCACCGACACAGACAAAGACGGCCTCTACGAATTCAGCGAGCAGCGCAAAAACACCGCTCGCGTGTCAAACATCCAAGCTAGCTCCAACAAACTCCTAGGCTTTGCCCAAACGCTCACCACCCTCACTGGCACTAAAACCAACAGCACCGTAGCCAGCCAGATCAACTACACGTTAGATGCCAATGGCAACTTAACCTCTGATGGCCTGCGAGACTTCCAATACGACGCCACAGACCGCCTCTCCAAAGTCATCCTGGGCACCACCTTCGTGGGCACAGACTCGATTGCCGGCAATGAGCTGTCTGCGCACACCTATCTGCACAATGCAGCAGGTCAACGGGTCTTCAAGTCTGAGCCGAAGACGGAGACCACCGTGCCCAACAGCACCACCCTAGGCACAGGCTTCGTCGATTGGCTCAAGACCAACTTCAGCTGGCTGTGGCAGACGGCGCAGACGAATGCGACGCTGGGGGATAGCTACAACTATGCCGATGGCAACTTACCGAGCTGGGCGCTCTTGGGCGAATATGGCAATGGGGGAGCCAACTCCACAGGACGCACGGAATACATTTGGCTGCCGACTCAAGATGGATCAGGCGGGGGCGCGATTCCAGTCGGGCTTTACCGAGGAGGAAAACTCTACGCCATCCACAGCGATCATCTTGGAACACCAAGACTGATGATCGACAACGCGAACCAGCCGGTGTGGCAGTGGGCTTACAGTGGGTTTGGGGATAATGCGCCGACTGGGATTCTGAAGCCGACGACGAATGCGAGTAGTGCGTTTGTGAGCACGCCCGCAGCAGCTGGATCGGGGACGACGACGGCTGTGATGCTGGCTACCAGCGCGCCGGGGCAGGTCAACAACATGCGCTTCCCAGGACAGTATGCGGATAGCGAGACGGGACTGTTCTACAACTACTTCCGCACCTATCAACCGAATCAAGGGCGGTACACGCAGAATGATCCGATTGGGCTCGCAGGTGGGTGGAGCAGAACTGCCTACAGCAAAGCTAATTCGCTTAGCTTTTTTGATCCACTAGGACTTGATCCATTGTGTCGTGATCGTAATCAAAACATCAATTTACCCGCTCCCCGTGGGCAGGGTGGAGGGTGTGGCGATGCGAAAACTGACAAGTACATACCTGATCTTTACTACGAATCTTGCCGGGCACACGATATTTGTTACGGCAACACAGGTCCATCACGAAGCCAATGTGATTCGCAATTTTTTCGAGATATGTTCGTGGAAAGCGGCGGCACAAATATTGTTGCGCCGTTCTTTTATTATGGTGCTGTTAGGCTGTTTGGTGGTGATGCATTCAACAGTGCGCGATCACCTGCACCATTACCATCTGCTCGTGAACGTCGCTAACCACGGCTATTGAACATGACTACACTTCTACGCATATTGCTAGGTCTAACTGGGGTGGTTTTGACCCTTGGTGCCATCTGGTACTTCGGTAGTTCGGGCTCCTACGCTGGATTCACGGCTGGAAGCGCTATGGTCGCATGGGCGGTACTTTGGAATGCTAAAGGTAGCATTCAGCTGATTAATTTCATTCTATTGATTGTCTCAATAATCTCAACATGCTGGATAGCCGCGTTGCGTTTCAGTTCCGATCCTGAAGCTATTGCTGTTGCTTTGTTTTGCGTTCTTGTAGCAATTGTGAGTGCAGTGGTTTGGATTCGACAACGGTTTGGGTATTAACCTGCGCTTCCCAGGGCAGTACTTTGATGCGGAATCGGGCAACTTCTACAACTACTATCGCACGTATCAAGCTAGCCAAGCAAGATATACGCAGAATGATCCGATTGGACTTGGCGGCGGATGGAGCCGGATGGGCTATGTTGATGGCAATCCGCTCTCTGTGATTGACCCGCGCGGGTTGATGGGCGGTAGCGGTAGTGGTGCAGCGCAGCGAAATGGCCCTCCTACAGTATCCAGTTTTGGTTGTATGGGACTGTCTTGCATCACAGGCGGAATGCACAACTCAAGCGCACAAATGAGCGTTGAATTGAGCTTCGGTGGCGGTATCGAAATTTGTGATCCACCACCGCCTCCAAAACCGATTTGTCCGAATCCGAACCCCACACTTCAACCACCTGGAGTACCTGTTCCATCAGGCGGTGCCTCAAGGCTTACCATGCGCGGCGGCTTATTCATAGGGCCATCAATGAAAGCCGATGGATCAATTTGCATTCGGCTTGGTCCACACTACACAGTACCTTTGACACCTTCATTGGATTTGGGAGACATGAAGCAATGAGCAATTTATTGATCCTCTCGCTCGCCACAGTATCTGGGATTGCTTATTGGGTACTTGGTTTATTGGCATCCTCGCATTTCGAAAAGACAGCTACCTCTTCTTCGGATCGTTTCTTGTCATCAGGCATGCTGTGGTCGCTTGCCTCGAATCGATACAACGATCAAGGTAAGAAACTGTGCCAGACTGGCAATGTTGTTATGGTGATATCAATAGCACTTTGGGTGACTTGGGCAATACTGGGCAAATAGAATTTCACCCAAGTATCAGAATGTGTGGAAAAGGAAGACGACAAGCAGGAGGCGGCGTTTCACCCATTCCATCTGTAAAAGCATTCCCTGGGCCACTACCCTCAGGTCAAAGAGGAGTCGAATTTAAAACATCTGTTTGCCCCTCATCTGACGGCCCCATCACCTATTGGCATGCTGGCTCGCCTGGCGTGAGTGCTAATGGCGATTTAGCCTGTATCCCGGTCACCATTACAGTAGTTAATCCATGAATAACTTAATACAAATCCCAGAGCTCTCAATAAGCACTAACTTAGCACATGTGGCGACACTTCGCATGAGCCTTGAAGACTTTACAAACACAAATTCGTTTCAAATCGAGTCTGGTACTGATGATCTCGATAGCTACCAAGTACTGGCCTGCCAGATGGCTGATGGGTTCTGTTTTTTATTACAAAGATATTGTGGGCAAGACCAGCTAACTGCATCACTACTTTTTCAGTCGCAACTAGCGAACTGGAAAGAAAAGTATTCTCAAATACTGGAGCTCATCCCAAAAAACGTCGAGGTTACGTGGCTCAACGAGAACTACTTCTCGACACCTTGACATGTATTCAAATTACTAATCGCCAGTGATGATTCTGTAAGTAGTTTTTAGAATCAGATAGGCATCTCGCACGCATCCAGCCTTAATAGTACGCTATTGATTTCATAGTAAATGGTGTTCTCAGTACCAGCTCATAGAATCTGACCGTGAGCTTCTCCCATTCCTCCTCCGTTGCGCGCCTTGCCAGCCGCATCACAGCCATCACGCAGAACCTGCAAGCCCAGCGCAGCGTCACATCCACCAGCGGCACAGCAACCATCACTACCAACCAAATCTACCCCCAGCCCATCAGCTGGAGCGTGTGCTACGACAGCCGAGGCCGCATCACCAGCTTTGCCCGCCTGCCAAGCTCTGGATCCATCCCCGCAGGCCAGCAAAGCGCAACCAGCGAGAGCTACACCTACGACGCCAACTCCAACCGCCTCTCCAGCATCATCTTGAATGCTACCGACACAGACAAAGACGGTCTCTACGAATTCAGCGAGCAGCGCAAAAACACCGCTCGCGTGTCAAACATCCAAGCTAACTCCAACAAATTGCTAGGCTTTGCCCAAACCCTCACCACCCTCACCGGCACCAAAACCAACAGCACCGTGGCCAGCCAGATCAACTACACGCTGGATGCCAATGGCAACTTAACGTCTGACGGCCTGAGAGACTTCCAATACGACGCAACAGACCGCCTGAGTAAAGTCATCCTAGGCACCACCTTCGTGGGCACAGACTCGATTGCCGGCAATGAGCTGGCTGCGCACACCTATCTGCACAATGCAGCAGGCCAGCGCGTCTTCAAGTCTGAGCCGAAGACGGAAACGACAGTGCCCAACCAAACAACATTAGGAACGGGCTTCGTTGCATGGCTGCAGACTAACTTCAGCTGGCTGTGGAGCACAGCGCAGACCAACGCCACCTTGGGAGACAGCTACAACTATGCCGATGGAAGCCTGCCAAGCTGGGCGCTCTTAGGCGAATATGGCAATGGAGGCGCAAACAGCACGGGAAGGACGGAATACATTTGGCTGCCGACCAGCGATGGCAGCGCCATCCCAGTAGGCATGTTCAGATCAAACAAGTTCTACGCGATTCATACAGACCACCTTGGCACGCCCCGCCTGATGGTGGACAACACCAATCAGCCTGTGTGGCAATGGGCTTACAGTGGGTTTGGGGACAATGCGCCGACGGGGATCTTGAAACCGACGACGAGTGCGGCTAGTGCGTTTGTGAGTACACCGGGGGTGAATACAACAACCGCCACGCTGCTTGCAGTGAGCAATCCGACGCAGGTGAACAACTTGCGCTTCCCGGGGCAGTACTTTGATGCGGAGAGTGGTAACTTCTACAACTACTTCAGAACATACGATCCGAAGATTAAGGGTGGGTACATTCAGCCCGATCCGATTGGGTTGGCTGGTGGGTGGAACAGGTTCGATTACGGCTTTGCAAATCCGTTTTCATTCACTGATGCATGGGGTTTGATGGGACGAGGCGGCGGCGGCACGGGTATGGCGCGCCCAACTACTTCCGCCGGTGCAAACGGATCGGTAGGCGGTGGTTTGAGTTTCCATCTACCTATTGGTATCGGTTTCGGAATTGATGGCGGCATAGCCACTGATACGAATGGCAATATTTGTCTTTACTCGATGGTGTGTTACACCGTTGGCCCTCCGGGTCTATCTGGCTCACTTGGAGGTGTTGCATCAGCAGGCTCTGGCCCGCTATCGACCGGGGTTACCAATTACCAAGGTGTTTGCTGGAATGGCGGCGCAGGCATTGCCGGGGGTGGCTCTATCTTGTTTGGCAACGACGGAAGCGCTCAAGTAGGCCGTGGTCTTGCTGGCGTCGGCGGCGGTACTTCAGTGGCCTATCAATCTTGCAAGCAGATGCTCGTATGTCGCAAAAACTAAAAACGTTCTTTAAAAGCGAAGAGGCCGGCGCGCGCATAACGGCCTATGCATTCCTTATTGGACTGCCTAGCGGAATATTGGCTTTCATCGGCTATGAATGGATAGATTGGCTTGTGCATTCATGTGTGATTGCAGGTATCTTTGGCGTGGTGCTGCACTTCATCAAGAACTGGCGCGTCATCTTTCGCGTGGATAAATAGCACATTGAGTACTCTTAATTCAATAGCACTTCGCGCAGTATCTATGCCGGCGAGTAGCCTATTTCTCTTCTAATCTTCTTATTCTTCTATCAGAGAGCACTCGCTCCACTCCTTAGCCGCTAAGAGCTGGAGTTCTGGGGGTGGTCACAAACTGTGACCACCTGCGCATGCGGTTTGAGCCTTGCCGCTGCGCTACTTCTTCGCCTTCTTCAAGCCCACGGGCTTCGCGCTCTTCATCGCCTTCGGCTTCGATTTATCCTCCGGCGTGATAAACCCAATCGGCCGCTTCGGAGCTGCAGGCGGCTCCATCAACTCGCGCAGCGCATCAAAGACCTGCTTGAGCTGAGCGCGCGTATTGCGGCTAAAAGTATCGTGGCTCATCTCCAGCCGCTCCGTCGTCAGCTCCAGCTGCGTCAGCCGCTTGGCAAGGTCTGCATGCAAGCTCGCCGCTTGGCGAAGCTGCACAAACGCCCGCACCACGTAGATGCCCATCTCCACCGCCTGAGCAGAGGCAAGCACATTGGCCAGCGCCACCGCGCCATACTCCGTGAACACAAAAGGTAGCGCTTTAGAAAACTTCAGTTTCTGGAGGTGGTCGCAATTTGCGACCACCTCCGCCTTCTCGACGGCGGTGAGCTGAAACATGAAATCTTGCGGGAAGCGGTTCGCATTGCGTTTGACTTGTTCATTCAGCCGCTTGGTCTCTACCCCGTAGAGCAACGCCAAATCCGAATCCACCATCACCCGCTGGCCGCGAATCGTCTGAATCCGCGACTCGATACGCGGCAACAGCGCAGATAATGTGTCCGTCACCGCTGTAGGTGTACTCGATACTGTATTCATAGACAGTATTTTAATCATCTACTGATATACATACAACATAGCTTTGTTCCCTGGCTTTGCTCTGGATTTGCAGCGCAAACGGTCTAAATTTCCGTGCGTACCTTCGAAGTTAAGGTCGCAATTTGCGACCTTAAATCACCCCGCCTGTCCCAGCGCCTCCAGCAATTCCGTCTCGATCTCGATTTGCTTTTTGTTGTGTTGCAGCTCAGCGCCATCAATCAAGAAGTTGTCTTCAACGCGCTCGCCCAGCGTCATGACTTTGGCGAGTTGGAGGTTGATGCGGTGTTTGGCGAGGACGCGGGCTATTTGGTAGAGCAGGCCGCTGCGGTCTGAGCAGCTGACGCTGAGCAGCCAGCGCTGGGCTTTGTCGTCTGGGGCGAGGCTCACGCGCGGTGCAATCGGGAAGCTCTTGGCGCGGCGGGAGATGCGCGTTTTGGCGGGAGAAGGCAGCTCGCCTTGGGCTTGGAGTGTGCGCGGCAGCTCGGCTTCGATCATTTGCATGAGCTCGCGGTGATGCTCATTGAGCGCATCGCTCACCACTTGGAAGGTATCAAGCGCGTAGCCATTGTTGGCAGTGTGGATACGTGCATCGAGGATGGAGAAACCTTCACTGTCAAAGAAGCCGCAGATGCGGGCAAACAAATCGCTTTGATCGGGCGTGTACACCAGCACCTGTATGCCTTCGCCCACAGGGGAGAGGCGGGAGCGCACGATGGCCGTGTTTTTAGACTCTTTTGCTTCACTGGCCGGCACAGAATCTGCGCGAGCAGCTATTGATTTGATAGTAGATGTATCCACATGGCGCGAGAGCTGGCGCGTATGCCAAGCAATATCATTGGCGTCATGGCGCATAAAGTAGCTCACATCGAGCGTGCTCCATAGTGCTTTTTCAGCTTCATGAGGCATGGAATACAGCGCGAGCTTTTGCAAGGCTTCGGTTTTGCGCTCTTGCACTTGTGCGCCAGCATCGGGCGCGCGGCCGCCCAAGCTGCGCAGCGTGAGCTTGTAGAGATCTTCGAGCAGCTTGCCTTTCCACGCATTCCACACTTTGGGCGATGTGCCTCGAATATCGGCCACGGTGAGCAGATAGAGCGCGGTGAGATAGCGCTCGTTGCCCACCTTCTTTGCAAATGCGGCGATCACATCCGGATCACTCAAATCTTGCTTTTGCGCCACCGAGCTCATCATCAGATGATGCTGCACGAGGAAGGCGATGAGCTGCGCGTCTTCTTTACTGATGCCGTGCTGGCGGCAAAAGGTTTTGACTTCTACCGCACCTAAATCCGAATGATCGCCGCCCCGGCCTTTGGCAATGTCGTGAAAGAGCGCGGCGGTGTAGAGGATCCACGGCTTATCCCAGCCGGCAGCGAGCTGGCTGCAAAACGGATATTCATGCGTGTGCTCGGCCATGAAGAAGCGGCGCACATTGCGCAGCACCATGAGGATATGTTGATCCACCGTGTACACATGAAATAAATCATGCTGCATTTGCCCGACGATTTTGCGGAAGACCCAGAGATAGCGGCCGAGCACCGAGGTTTGGTTCATCAGCCGGGAGGCATGTGTGATGCCTTGGGGCGATTGCAAGATCTTCAAAAACATCTCGCGGTTGGCGGGATCTTTGCGGAAGCTTGCATTCATGATGCCGCGCGCGTTGTAGAGGGCGCGCAATGTGCGCGCTGAGAGCCCTTTCACGCCGACCGTGGTTTGGTAGACGTGGAAGGTCTCCAAAATCGCATGCGGATTGTTGAGATACAGCTCATCGCTGGTCACTTCAATCATGCCGGCTTTATCGGCAAAGCGCTCATTGATCCAGTGCAAAGTTTGGTTTTGCGCGAAGAGACGCTCTTCAATATTGAGCAGCAAAATTTGCGCGAGCTGAGTGACGGCTTTGGCGGCCCAGTAATAGCGCTTCATGAGCTGCTCGCTCGCCTTGCGTTGCGATCTGCTTTCACCCTCTGCAGAAAAGCCAAAGCTCTCGGCCACCAGATGCTGCAAATCAAAAACGAGACGATCTTCTCTGCGCTTGGCGGCGATATGTAGCCGCGCACGAATCAGCGAGAGCAAGGCTTCGTTGCGCTTGAGCTCGCGCACCTCGCGCGCCGTGGCCAAGCCTTTGCGGCCCAGATCATCCCAGCTCTTGCCATAGCCTGCAGCCTTGGTGAGCCAGAGGATGAGCTGCAAATCGCGCAAGCCGCCGGGGGATTCTTTGCAGTTGGGCTCCAGGGAATACGGCGTGTCTTCAAACTTGGTATGGCGCTGGCGCATCTCCAAGGTCTTCGCGGTGAAGAAGGCTAGGGCGTCCAGCGCGGTGCGATAGGCTTTGGCGAATTGTTTATGCAGCGCCGTATCGCCCATGAGCAAGCGCGATTCGAGCAAACTGGTCTGTACCGTCACATCTTTCTCAGCCTCGCTCACGCATTCGCTCACTGTGCGTACGCTAGAGCCAATCTCAAGGCCAGCATCCCAGCAGGCGGTGATGAAGCTGCTGGCGCTGGTTTTGAAATGCTCTTCGTCGTAGGCATTGCCATCATCGGGCAGCAAAATCAGCACATCAATGTCTGAATGCGGAAACAGCTCACCGCGCCCATAACCACCAACGGCCAGCAGCGCGGTGGCTTGCGGAAACTGTGCCTCAGCCCACAACTGGCGCAACACCTCATCAGCCACACCAGAGAGCTCACGCAATTGCAGCTTCACGCTGCGCGTGGAGGCACCAGATGCGGCGATTTTCTCTAAAACAAGCTGTTTTTTAGAGCGAAATGAGCTGATGGCCGGCGTATTCATTGCGCAAGGCGCTCACAAATCAATAGTAGGCAGTATCTAAGCCGATACCCACGCCGGAGGTGGCGGTGAACCCTTTGACACCGTCATCAACTCATAGCCAGTGGGCGTAACGAGCACGGTATGCTCCCATTGCGCGGAGAGTGAGTGGTCTTTGGTGACGATCGTCCAGCCATCGCCCAGCTCACGAATATCTTTGCGGCCCATGTTGATCATCGGCTCCACGGTGAACACCATGCCTTCTTCGATCACTTCACCCGTGCCAGCTTTGCCATAGTGCAAGATTTGCGGCTCTTCATGGAATTTTTGGCCAATACCGTGGCCGCAAAACTCGCGCACCACGCTGTAGCCTTGGCTTTCCGCATAGCGCTGAATCGCCTGGCCAATATCGCCCAGCTTTGCACCGGGCTTGACCTGCGCAATACCCTTCCACATGCATTCATACGTCACATCGCACAGGCGCTTGGCAAAAGGCGAGACTTCGCCCACGTGATACATGCGGCTCGTGTCGCCATGCCAGCCGTCTTTGATCACGGTGACATCGATATTGATGATGTCGCCTTTCTTCAAAGCCTTCTCGCTGGGCATGCCGTGGCAGACCACGTGATTGACCGAGGTGCAAATCGAACCTGGAAACGGCGGATAGCCCGGTGGCGCATAGCCCACCGTGGCAGATTTGCAGCCCTGCACATTGATGATGAAATCCAGCGCGAGTTTGTCCAAGGCGGCGGTGGTTACGCCTGGCTTCACATGGGGAGTCAGGAAATCCAGCACTTCGGAGGCCAGGCGGCCTGCTAAGCGCATGCCGGCTGCGGCAGCTTGATCTTTGATGGTGATACTCATATTTCGTCCAGATCGAATTATCCCCGCTTTGCAAGGCAGCTACTTGTCGTTACCAAATATGTCTGAATTCGCAGTGAATTACTGGAAAAGAAATGGAAAAAACCAAAAATCACTGTCAGATTTACCGGGGCTGAATACCAAAAATTCGCCAATTCGCTGCAATAGATACCTTAAACAAAACTTTTTGAGGTATTTTTTATGAGCTGGTCTTTAGCATCCGAAGCATTTCCCTGCGATCCTGCCCTGTCTTCACAATTGATGCAGCGCGTCGGTGGCGAGTTCACAGATCGTTGGAATCGTCTGTGGGGAGGCCGCTCTCTCGTGCATGGTAGGAATCCAAGCCCCAACGCTGTGCGCCTCAATGGCAATGATTATTTGGGTATCACCGGGCATCCTGACATCGTGCGAGCGCAAATGCGTTCCATGCAATACAACGCCGATTTCGCGATTCAATCCAGCGTCTACATGCACGGCACGCATCCCATCCGCGATTTAGAGAGAAATCTTTCGCAATGGATCGGCAAGGAAGATGGTTTGATTTGCCAATCCGGCTACACCGCCAATTTAGGGCTGTTGCAGGCCATCGCTGATGAATCCACTCCAGTCTATATCGATACTTTGGCGCATACATCGCTATGGGAGGGCGCACGAGCCGCAAAGGCACCAGCCCAGCCATTCCGGCATAACGATCCTGCGCACTTGAAGCGCGTCATAGCGCGTGATGGCCCTGGCATCGTCGTCGTGGATTCTGTTTACAGCACCACGGGAGCGATCTGCCCCCTTGCAGACATGGTGGAAGTGGTGCAAGAGTCGGGTAGCATGATCTTGGTTGATGAATCGCACACGCTAGGTACACATGGTCCTCACGGTGCAGGTCTGTGCGCTGAGCTGGGCTTGAGCAAGCAAGTGCACTTCATCACTGCAAGTTTGGCAAAAACATTTGCTGGCAGGGCAGGATACTTTTCCATGCCCGCAGCCATGCGCTACTACTTGTTGGTCAATAGCTTCCCGACCATTTTCAGCTCCTGCCTTTTGCCTCAAGAAATTGCTGGACTTGCGGCCACTCTGGAAGTGATCAAGCGTAGCGACAAAGAGCGCTCGCGTTTGCACAGCATCTCGCGCAAACTGCGGGAAGACTTATCTGAGCTGGGCTATCCCCTGCATCAAGGCACCGAGCAAATCCTTGCTTTGGAATCAGGCACGGAGCCCGCCACGATGATCCTGCGTGATTTACTGGAAGAGCGGGATGTGTTTGGCGCCGTGTTTTGCGCGCCGGCCACCAGCCGTAATCGCACCATGGTGCGGCTGACTGCAAGCAGCGCCTTAACGGACGCAGAGCTGGAGCGTGTGGTGGATGTCGCGGCTGAAATTGCGCCGATGGTCAAGCCTTGGGAATGGCCGCTGGCTCGGCGCGCGGCCGTGTCGCGCGCGAGCCATGCGAACGAGGCTTTAGCAGTGGCTTGACGAAGTTGCACTAGTCAAGATCAACGCCACGTTCAGGCAAGTCTGCCAAGAAGGCGCGATGGCCAATGCCGATCGTGCCCATCGCGTTTTGCGGGAAATGCGCGGCAAGAAAATACCCGCCTGGGCCCCAAGCCATAGCAGGCGCGCATTGCGGTGCAGTGCTGGCTCCCAAGGCTTGACACCATTCCGCATCGCTGAGCAATTGGCCTTGCGTAATGGCCGCGAGCGTCTGTGCATCATGGCCGGCCGCTTGCGCTAAGTCCACGGCGGCGGCCAAGTCTTTGTGCAATTCAAACTGGAGCCAATGTGCATGGCCCTCAGCATCCAACGCAAGCAAGCCAAATGGCTCGGGAATGACGACATATTCCACACAATGCTGTGCTTTCAGCCACTCCTTCACGGCCTGTTGCACAGCGCGATCATGCAGAGCCTGCTGCTGACTGCGACGCAGAATATTGCGCCAAATACTTTCATGGCTGTCTAAAGCTGCGTTGTAGTGCTGGCGCAGCGCGCTCACAAGTTGCTGCGCGAGATCAGGCGTTTGCTTGGTCACATAGCGATCAATCAGGCCATCGTTGAAAGCGGCCACAGCGGTGTGTTCATCTGCTTTGCCAGTGAGCAACACCCGATGGGGCGGCCAAGGTGGGCTGGCTTTGAGCACTTCCAAGCCATTGGCCGCGGGCATGGCGTAATCGACCACGGCGATGCTCGGCAGGCCGTAGCGATGGCTCTGAGAGCGCCAGTAATCCAGCACCAAGACGGGTAGCTGCTTGCCTTTGTACCATTGGTTGATGATGTCTTGGTGTTGCGATACATCTTCTTCCCATTGCAGGGCTTGCGCGTTGATTTGCGCTAAATAATCATCCATGCGGGTGTAAAAACGAATGCACCAATCGCGCGGCAAAACAATCGCCAACATTTCCAGATAAGGCGTCTCGTCGTCGAGAAACACCAACGAACTAGGCCGGTGATAAAGGGGAAACTTCATGAGGTTTTAGTTTTTCTTCAGAAGAGGCTGGCTGGCAAGGCATTTGCAATGTAAAGGTGGCACCCATGGCGGGCTCGGAGCTCACCATGATCTCGCCTTGAGCCGCCTCCACCACTTGCTTGCAAAACGCCAAGCCTAAGCCATGGCCTGTCTCGTTGGCAGTGGAGAAAAAAGGCTCGAAGATCAGCTTGAGCTGACTGGCGTTGATACCCACACCTCGGTCCGTGATTTGGATGCGACCGATTGAGCCTCGCATGCCCAGCTCAACGCGCAAATCACCCAGTGCATAGCGCGATTGCGCCGTCTTGAGCGAATGCATGGCGTTTTTGATCAGATTGTTGAGCACTTGAATGAATTGGCGCGGTGAACCATGAAACCAAAAATCTGAATGCAACACCAGCTGCACACACTGGCGCTCCCGGCGTGAACCGAAGGGATATTCATCCAATACTCTTTTGACCAACTGATGCGCTGAAATCAGTTCATTGCTCGGTGGCTGAAAGGTATAGCGCGCATTCGACATTTGCAAATCAATATGGTGATTGATGGTGCGCGCCAGCGCTTCCATGCGCGAAGCAAGCTCTTCGAGCCGCTCTTGATGACGTGGGTCTTGTGCAGTGGATTCCAGGCGAATGGCTTGCGCAATCAAGGCCATCGTGGCCAAGGGCGTACGAAGCTCATGCGCCATGATGCCAATCACGGTCAGCGATTGGCGTAGGCGCTCTCGACGCAGATTAGCGCTTGAAAATGCGAAGAGTAGCGAGCATCCACAAGCAAAGCCAAAAACGATCATGTGCTCTATGGGCACGGGCAACAACAGCTCACTGGTTTGGCTACCGATGGCGTAGGCCACCAGTGCAGCCAAGATTAAACCTAGGCTGGCAAGCCGCCAATCTGTAAATTGGTAATACAAAACGATCATCACCGCTACGGAAGCCATCCATATGGACGAATTGCCATTCATCACATACATCCAGGTAAAGAAAGCGGGAAATTGGATCCAGCAGGTCAAGGAAAAATACTTTTGCATCCAATGCGAATGCCAGGCACTTTCCTTTTTCCAGAATATCAAGCCGAGCCCAGTGGATGCCACAAGCAATCGGATGCGCCAATCTTCATAAGGCTGCGGCACGACATAGACCCACAGCCACCAAAACATCAGATGCCCGATGAAGCCAAAAACACCCGTTGTCTGCAAACGCTTTCGCGACGGATGCAGGATAACCTCTAGCTCTGGCGTGGCAATCCAGTGTTTGAGCTGATTCCAAGCGCGGTACAACATGCTGAGCCAGGACAGGTACTTTGGTTTTCAGAAATAAGTGCTCTCGCACAGAACGGGTAAATTTTTAACAGGTTTCACGTATCTTATTGTGAACCGGTTTGCCAACGCATGCATACTTGGGGCATGAATCAACCTGCCAATTTTGACAGCGTGATGCTCGATGGGTTGTTAACCGACTGGATGGTTGCTCTGAAATCCGAGGCTGTAGAGGCACTTATTGTGCTTGGGCCAGACGGTCTCAATCCCGAGCTGCATCGTTGCGTACATGCTGTATATCCGCCCCGTCTGCACACTTTGGCGCTAGCCTTGGCAGAAAGTGATGAGTTTGGTCTTGATTGGTTGGAATCTGATTCACCCTTGGCGATGTGGCAGGATATTGCTCGCGCTACCTATGTGCAGATGAGTCGCTGGCGCGTGTTGGCACTGTCTCATGGCTTGCAATCCATCGTGCGGGTGGCTTTTCCGATGCCGCGCGGTAAATTGCAGGAGTGCTATTTGATGACGCCACGCGCTTTGCATGATAAAAGTGAGGCCACGGCACTTGTCTGGTCGATTCTCAACATATGGCCGCGTATCAAGCGCGGCATGGCCGAGGTGATCTGCCCCTTAAGCCCCCGCGAAAGAGAATGCCTCGCGCTTGCCTTTGACGGGCTGACTGCCGTTGAAACCGGCCACAAGCTCGAATGCAGCGAGCGCACGGTGAATTACTACCTCGCCAATGCGATGCGTAAGCTGGGCGTGGATAACAAGTTGGCAGCTGTACAGCGCGCGATTTGGTACGGCGTGATTTAGGCCAACA
>JAAFJC010000070.1 GCA_013297925.1 Comamonadaceae bacterium | reverse complement strand
CCCGAAGACACACGCATGGATATGTTGGGAAGATCGGTTGCGGTCGTGTTGCCGCCGTTCAGTGCGTTGGAACCATAGTAGAAGAAGGTATAAACGCGGCCCACCACAAGGCTGGCGAGTTGCTGGCTGTAGATGCGGTAATTGGGTGTGCCGGCAAGATTGTTGCCATTGCTGTAGAGCCAATTGTTGGTGCCTGCTACAGAGCGGCTGACATCGCCGATGAAGGGGTTTTGAATGACCGCACCGCCGACGTAATTCTTTGCACCTTGCTGGATGGATTCGCTGGTGTCTCCCGGATAGAAATCAGCAGGGAATTGTGGAATGTTGCCGCCGACAGAGGCGCTGATGTTGGCGAGATTGCCGTTGGAGAGCAGATTGTTGAGTTGCTCTGTGGTGCCTGCAGGGCAGATGCCAGCAGTCGTGACCACGCTAACGACAGCAGCAATCACAGCATCGCTGTCCGATGCACTGTTGTTGCTGAGCACAGGATCGGTTGTGCCAGAAGGCGGGGTGATTGTTGCTGTGTTGGTGATTCGGCTACCGGCGGTCGCTGTCACCTGCTCATTCAACACGATGCTCACTGTGCCGCCTACGGGTAAGCTGGGAATGGCGATGCCTGCGGCCAATGTGCTGGTGGTGAGCCCTGCTGGGCACACCGCGCCGCCAAAAGCAGTGCAGCTGACGCTGAGCGCTGCGAGGCCCGCCGAGCTGGGATCGGTGACGATGGCATTGCTGACAGGCGCAGGGCCATTGTTGCCCACGTCGATGGTGTAGGCCGTGACTGCGCCGGTGGTCACTGTGCTCACGCCATTGCTTTTGACGATCACTAGATCAGCGCTGCGCGGATCAATGCGCGTGGTGGCTGTGGCGCTGTTGTTGTTGAGGTTGGAATCGGTGAGGCCGGGCGTGGCGAGCGTGGCGGTGACGAAGTTGGTCACTGTGCCGCTGCTGATGGCTGTGCCAGCTACTGTGATTTGAATCGCCGCGCCAGAATTGAGTGAGACTTGTGGGAGATTGACGTTGTTGCCCGATCCGCTTGCGCCCGTGCCACCGGCGGGTACATCGCAATCGCCCGTGCCGCCAATGACCACGCAAACCCAAGTGACCGTGCCGATGTTGGCAGGCACGATGTCTGCCAAGAGAACAGTGCCCGCATTGGCCGGGCCGTTGTTGCTCACGGTGAGGATATAGCTCACAGGATCGCCCACATAGGCAAAGCTCGTGCCGCTCTTTGATGTGGCGATATCTGCAACCGTTGATGCTGTGCCGGTGATGCTCACATCTTCTTGCGTGGAGCTCGATGATGCATAGTTGCTTCCGGGCACTGGGGTGCCGTTGGCATACGTGCCGCCGGGCGTGACGCTTGGGTTACCGCCCGTATTGGCAGCTCCGCCCGTGGTGCGCACAGGATCGGTGTAGCGAACACTGGCGCTGTTTTGATAGATGCCAGTCGTCGTGGTGTTGAGATTGACTTGGAAGGTGAGTGTGAGTACGCCGCCGCCACCTAAGACAAAGCTGTTCGTGGTGTCGCCGCCGGCTGTACCAAAGATGACTGTAGGTGTAGTGCCTGAGCCGTTGGCAACGGGGTTGGGGCCAGATACGGACGTAGATGCTGCAGATGATGTGCTGGCTATCGCAGCCAAGCCAAAGGGCACAGGCAAAGTGTCTTGCGCACTCACGCCGTAAGCCGCGCCACCGGCTGTGTTGCGAATCACGATTTGGTATTGCGCGGTCGTGTCGGGCGGTGCTGAGCGGGTGGGCGTGAGTGTGAGTTTGCTCACATTGAGCTGCGGCAGGCATTGGTATCCTGGAAGCGCGCCAATTTGCAAGCGGGTAGAAAAACCGACTGCGCCACCACCTGCGCCTGCATCGCCTTGGCAGTTGATGGGGTTATTGGGGGGATTGGGGCCCTGAAGACCTCCTTGGGCGCTGTTGCTACCCGACATACTGCCATTACTCACCAACACGCCCCCTGCGCCGCCGCCGCCTGAGCCAGAGCAATGACCTGCGTCCCCAGTTGCATCGTGAGTACCGCCATCACCACCATCAGCTTGCATGCGTACGACGCTGGTGCCGCTGCCTGCGATGATACGAATCGAGCCGCCTGCTCCTCCGCCGCCAGCTGCGTCAAAAAATGCTGTGGGACCGCGCGTGCCATTGCTTTGCAGCCAACCACCGCTGCCTATGCTGCCGGCGTTGACAAACACGAGACCACCGCCTTGGCCGCCGGGGCCCTCATAAGGATTTGTTGGCTCAGTGCCGCCGCCGTTGACATCGCCAGCGCCGCCCCCGCCACCCATGATCAATCGATTGGCATCGACTGTGCCGCTTTGTGGAAATTTTCCTCCGCCATATCCGCCCACATCCCGCGAGCCGTCGCCGCTCCAGGTTGCCCCTCCTGCCCCTCCAACACCACCATTGCCGCCCCCGCCGCCCGCTGAGTTATGGCTGATGCCGCCGCCGCCTGCATTGCCTGGTGCGCCACGGCCATAGTCTCCCCCAGGATAGCCTTGCGTGTTGGCATTGAGCTGCGGATTGGTCAAGGCTGCGCCAGTTGAATTAAAAACCAAGGGATTGTCGGGAATCCACATGAAACGCGGCGTGCCAGCAATTCCCTCGCCTTTGGTGGTGTCGCGCGCACCTGTCAGCGCGTCTGAGGTGGCTTGGAATTGGCGATCACCGTTGGCAGTGCCGCCTCTTTCGCCGTATCCCGTGCGAAAACCAGTGCCAGAAGCATTCACATGCGGGCCTGCTCCAGAAAAATTCAAAGCCCCAGCAACATCCAAAGCCAATACGCCGCCTGAACTACCATTCCATCGACTGGGCCGCAAAGACCCTGCAATGGTTAGAGAGGAATACTGCGGCACGCGGATCACCTGAAATCTACGCTGGCCAATCGTCAGGGTCGGTGCTGCAGTTTCGTAGGTGTAAGTCAGGGCGGGGCTGAAGTTAACGGTGTCTCCAGGGCCTCCAGTGCCCGTTACTGCCGTGACCATCACATATTCATAGCGTCCAGCGGTGAAGTTGGCGTCTTCCAGAAAACCCTGAGCACGGTCTGTGCCGACTGCACGGGTATTCGTGTCGGTACAGGGGCCGAGGCCATCGCCGTAGCAGTTGTTATTCACCGCTTGAATAGCAGCGCCCTGCATCTGAATGAACAGCAGTTTATCGCCGACTTGAAGATTGGTGACAATGCCTGAGCGTGTGCCTAAGACGAGTGAACTTGCTCCGCCACTGATGGCGCTGCTTTGCTGGAAGTAGGTATTGATCTCTGTATTGGCTGTATTGATCGTGACAGGGCCATCTTTTCCTGGTGCTGCGCATGCTTGCGCGCGAGCAGCAGGGCTGGCAATCAGAGCTACCAGCATGAGCAAAGACGCAAATACTTGCAACATGGAGACTAATAATTTATATAAATTTATTTTCGCACGCTTCATTGCGATCTGCATCCCCGGTCAATACCTGTTTTCCAGGTCGCAACGAGACGCATGAGGCATTCGTTGGGTGCGCAAGCTGGGCAGCTGGTCATGCCAAGGTAATTGCCCGCTAGGTTTAATGCATCGACAATCTGGGCGTCGGTTTCGAGCATCAATGCCTGAGCACCATTTTGCTTAGAGAGCTTGTGGCCATCAGGCGCAAGCAGGAGCGGCGTGTGGAGATATTGGGGTGTGGAATAGCCTAGAGCCTGCTGCAAAAGGATCTGCCTTGCCGTGTTGTCAGCCAAGTCTTCGCCGCGCACGACATGAGTGATGCCTTGCGCAGCATCGTCCACAACGACGGCGAGTTGATACGCCCACAGGCCATCGGCGCGTTTGAGAACGAAATCGCCGACTTCCGCTTCTGTGTTTTGCTCTTGAGTGCTTAACCGGCGATCTTGCCATTGCACTGTGCAACCATCGGTTGCTATAAAAAAGTGAGCTGCTTGCACAGATTCTACGCCGGCAATACGCCTTTTTTGCCTTAAAAAACCTGTTGAAAACCGCCATGCGCGGGCTTCTTTGCCTTGCAATCCATGGCGGCATGTGCCGGGATAGATCAGCTCGCCATGGCGTGGTTTGGCCGTGCCTGAGGCTGCCAAAGCAAGTTCAATGTCTTTGCGAGAGCAGGCGCAGGGGTAGGCGGCCTGGGCGGAGATGAGTTGATCCAGCGCCGTTTGATACCGGGCGCCACGCTTTGATTGGTAGATAGGCTTGTCATCGGGCATCAAGCCGCAGGCAGCAAGCTGACGAAGGATTTCTTGGTCAGCGCCGGGAATGCAGCGTGGCGTATCGACATCTTCAATGCGAACGAGCCATTTGCCACCGTGCGCTTTGGCATCCAGCCAGCTGGCCAATGCTGCCACAAGCGAGCCGGCATGCAAGGCGCCGGTAGGCGAGGGTGCGAAACGACCGATGTAAGCAGGCATATCGCAAGTATGGCCGAAAGAGCCAAGCTACAGACCTGTCGCGCTGACCCCGCAACTGACCGTAAAGCTCAGGCTACTGTTTGCCGGAAAATTGGGCAGCACCAAGCCACCACCTGTGAAGAGATTGGGGTAGTTGGCAGGGGCAGGGCATGTGGCCGCTGGGTTGCCACCACTGGGCGAGCAAGCCGTGACGCTGCAGTTGGACAGGCCCGCACTCGGTGTATCTCGCGCTATGGCTCCGTCTGATGAGCTCGGCCCGCTGTTGGTGAAAGTGATGGTGTAGTTGGTTGTCGAGCCAGCGACCAAGGCCGTGGGCGATGTGACGCCATTACTCTTGGTGACAGCCAAACTGGCGTTGCAACTGAGTGCGTTGCTCACGCTCGAACTGTTGTTGGCCGACGAGCTCTCTGCGTAGGGCGATTGCACACCGCTGATCACGGCGGTGTTGGTCAATACCGGGCCCGAGCAAGCGCTGGTGAGCACGCGCACTGTGGCTGTGATACTTGGCAGATTGGTCTGTGCAGCCAGGGGCACGACAGTGGGCGTGCGGTCACAAACGACAGGATTTGAGCCAGAACAACTCCAGCCTGAGCCCTGGAAGGCGGTGGTGATCGTCAAATTCGCCGGCAGGGTGTCTGTGACTCTTACGCTGCCTGAAGCCAAGACGCGCGACACGGTATCGGTGTTGGTAGCGGAGGTGGTTTGATCGACAGCGAACGTCGTATCGCGTATTTCGCGGCCATTGTTTCTAGGCGTGATTGTGTAGACAAGTGTTTGGCCTGCGGCAATCGTGCCAGTCGGGGTGACGGTCTTACTCACAGACAAATCTGCCTGCAAACAAACATCTTCTCCCGTCGGGCCATTGGCCAAGCCTGAATAATTGCTACCTGCAATGGTGGTGGTGCCACCACTGGCGTAGGTGGTATTGGTGTTGTACGTTTGTCCCGTCCGATTCGCGCCATTATTGGCGGCCGAAGTGACCGTGCGATTGGGTAATGATGGCAAGAAGGTCGGATCGAGCATGCTGTAGCCAACACCATTGTGGTAGCAACCGACGGGGGCACTCGCAGGGATATTGACGACCATGCTGATGGTCAGCTGCGAAGGTACTCCAGCTTTTAACGGGGCCAAAAAGAACTGCTGCCAGTTCAGGTTCGATGATCCAACGGTGGGTTGGTTCAAAGGCGTGGCGGCGAGAGGGAAAGTTGCTCCGCCATCCGCGGTGCTGGGTTCAGCACCGCTGGGTAAGTTATTGTTTGTAATCGGCCCAGCAGGGAAATAAGTGTATATGGGCAGGGCCGCCAATGTCCAGCCGGGAGGCAAGCCAGTGTCAAACACGTCGATATTGCGCGCTCCACCGCCGAAGTTTTGGAGATTGATGGTGTAAGCGGCGGTGGTTGCGCCTGCCACCGTGATCAAAGGCGTGCTGGTTGCTTTTGTGACGCGAATATCTGGCAAGCACTCCGATGCCGGCCGGACACCCGTTGAAATCACAGGAATCCCGATGGCGGTGGTCAGACCGTTTGCGCCTGCGGTGGCAAAACACTGGGGATTGCTGGAGCCAGAGCCGCAAACGCTGCTCGTAGAGTTGTTCATCACGCCCGCTAAGCCCCCAGTCGCGGAGAAGCTAGCTCCAGTGCTGTTGGTGAGAAAGACCCCACCGCCACCGCCACCGCCGGGTCCGTCCGTTTCCGTACTGCCGCCCATGGGGCCAGAGTTACCTCCGATGCCGCCATTGGCCGTGATATTCAACGTGGCAGGCAAACTTCCAGTGCCCGTGCTGATCCAAACCGTGCCCCCCGCACCGGCACCACCGCCACCGTCAGTACCTGGCCCAGGAACACCGTTGGCTCCGTTGGCATTGATCGTACCTGTGCCAATCACTGAGCCCGCTCGGATCATGATGATGCCTCCTCCCGCTCCACCATGCGCGAGGTTGGGCTCAGTGCCGCCGTTGCCGCCCACCTCACCGGCGCCTCCTCCTCCACCCATGATGATTCGCGTGGCGGAGTTGTAACCATTGCCGCCGCCAAATCCGCCGTAGCGCTGGCCTTCGAAGCTGGTCGTGCTTGCATTCCAGCTGTTGCCGCCAAACCCACCGATGCCACCGTTGCCGCCGCCGCCGCCGCCAGCATTGTGTTGATTACCGCCGCCGCCAGCGTTGGCAGGGGCACCTCGGGCACGATCACCATTTGGATAGCCATCTGCTCCGGTCTGATTGCCAGAAGCGGTGCCTGAAATACTGTCGTAAACATAGGCCGGCGTGCCTGCAATACCCTCGCCTTTAAAAGCGCCGTTTGCGGGGTTTAAGTTAGTCGCTCGATAGTCGGTGCATGCGGCAGCGCCCGAGGAGCCAGTGCAGACAGGGGTTTGCACAAGACCGCCGCCGCCTCGGAAGCCACGGCGCGCCGCATCCAAGGTTTGACCATTCAGATCAAGCTGCCCGGTAACATCTAAAATCAACACTCCTCCCGTACTCCCATTCCAAACCGGGGGTGAAAGCGTTGCTCCGAGGACGAGGGAGGTGTATTGCGGCACGCGAACGACCTGATAGGTCTGCTGGCCTTGCGTGCCTGTGGCGGCTGCATTGGTGTAGGCATTTTGAAGTGGCGCACTCAAATTGACCGTGGCTGAGCCTGCAAACGCTACTGTGTTGACAGCCACTGCGAATTCGTAGGTGCCAGCCGTATTGCTTGTGCTGCCGCGAGCCGGATTGCCGGTGTTGTCTTCCACCAAGCCTGATCCCACGCCATCGCCGTATTGGTTGGTTTGCGTCGCGTTGATCACTGCACCCTGCATCTGGATGATCAGCAATAAATCGCCTGGATTGATCGGCGTGTTGAGCCCAGCTCCAGCGCCCAAACTAATTTGCGTGCTGCCGGCTGTTAAGTTGGCCGTGTTGCCCGGAAAGTAGGTGTTGGGAGATGTTGAAACGGTTGCTGCCGCACCCTGTGATGGGATGGAACAAGTCTGTGCAAACAGCCATGCGGGCCCCAAAAACGTCAAGACAAAACACAGACCTTGAACGATCAAAAGCCGAAATCGGCGTGCGACAGGTTTAGAAGACAGTTCCTCGATGTACATGCTTACATATTATCAAGCAGCTTGCACAACTGGGTTTGACAAGAAGCCCGTGTGTGTGAATTAGTTCCGGTTTAAAACAGCGTACGCTGCATCCAAACCACTGATGAACGCGTCCTCGACCCGATGGCCTAGGCACCAGTCGCCGCAGACGCCGATACCCGTTTGCTGATCCCAAAGATGCGAGGAGCCCAAAGCTTGATCGGTCTTGGCGTAACGCCAGCGGTGAACTTGCGCATACGCCGGCTCTGCTCGGATGTGGGTAATTTCGGCGAAGGCTTTGAGCAACTTGGCTTTCACGCGTTCGCTGTCGTCTTCTAGGTGTTCTTGGCTCCAAGCGGCGCTGGCTTGCACCGTCCAGCGCTCGATGCCGCCGCGCGAGGGCTTGGAGCTTTCGCGAGCGAGCCAAGCGATGCGGTGATGGGTGGAGCGGGCGGCATTCCACTGCGGGCCCAGTGGGCGCACGGGCTCATTGGGTTTCAAGGGCAGCGCATTTGGAAAAGCCAGCATCAGCGTCCAACAGGGGGAAACAGTCACAGCACTGATTTTTTGAGAAAAGTCGGTCAGTAGCCGGCAGAAAGACTGCGCTAGCAGCTCACTTTTTGATAGCGATCTAGCACTGGCGCTGTCTTGCAATAAAGCCTGCGCTTGGACGCTGGGGATGGCCAGCAACACCGCGTCGAAGCCGCCCATGCTGGTTGGCTTGGCTGACGAATCGAGCGGGTTATGGCATTGCAAGCTGTATTGGCCATTTGCACTGCGCTCGATCAAGCGGACTTGCTGGTTAAACATCACTTGCTTTTTCGCTACAAGCGGCGCGGCCATGTGGCTCACCAATGCATTCATGCCTGGCTGCGCCACCCAATGCGGCTCACGGCTGGGCAGGGCGGCCTCCAGCGTGCGGCCCTGGCTATCCAGCACTCGCACCGCATTCGCTGCCCAAGGGCGCGCAACATCAGGCGCCGTGCCGAGAGCCCAAGCCATCATCTGGCGAAAACGGTCATCACGCACGGTGAAATACTGCGCGCCATGATCAAAGCTGCCAAACTCTGTGCGCCTTGTGGACATGCGGCCACCCGCGCCACGGCTTTTGTCCAACACGGTTACTTTGAAGCCTGCTTGGATCAGCGTGCGCGCGGCCGTGATGCCTGCCATGCCTGCGCCAATGATGGCAATATGTCTCTGGGTGTTTTTTGTGGAGGGTGTGATCTTTGTCATAACTAGACTCTACACCGTTTAGTGCGCAGAATTTCAGCGGGAGCGCAAACCCAGAAGATGATCGCGCGCGCCCGCCAAGTGAGCCCTGAGCGTGTACCAGCGCTCAGTGTAATCCGAGGGCAACTCCAGCTGGATCACCTTCATCTCAATATCATCCAAGCGCTGCAACAGGCGCTTCATCTCGATCGGGCGCTCTGAAGCAACCGGCTCAATCTCGGTTTCTAAAAATTTGAGCTCACCATAAAAATTTTGCAGCACGGCATTGATGCGCCAATCAAACCAAGACGGGATCCAAGCCAGCACAACAATCGTGATCAATAAGATCGGCAAGAAGGCCAAAAGCAGCCACTGCACCAGCTGAGCCCAGCCAAACGGCAAGATATGCTCCAGCCAAGGTTTGCTGCCGCGCATGGCTGCAACAGCGGTGGGTGATGGCGGGAAATCAGTGTCCGTCACGCGCGGGAATTCACCTTGGCGCTGCAAAAAGCTGGGGCGCTCGTGCAGCTGCGTGGCCACATCGAGCAAGGCGCGCTGCAGCGCAGGATGCATATTTGGCCGAATCACCAATTGGAGGTCAGCCGAGAGCAAAGTCAAATCCCGAGGGGGAATATCACCACGTAGCTCAATCACACCTTGCGGTAAAACGAAAGGGCGAAGGCGAGGCTCTTGATCAATCAATTGGCGGATCTGATCAACCCCCAATATTTGAATAGACGGGCTGCGCATCAAGACTCGGGCAGATTCGTTGGAGGCGCTCGCAAGCAGGATCGCAACATCGATTTGCCCGTCGATCAATTCATTGGTCATGCGATCGCGTGGCACTTTTATGATTTGCACATCACTGATTTGCAGCTGAGCATGCTGCAGAAGCCGCGCTGCGATGCCCGGTGCAAGCTCATCTTCCGCCACAATGCCGATGCGCATGCTGCGCAGCTCTTGCAGCTTGGTCATCAGCGGAATACGGCTAAAAACCCAAACAGGTTCGCGCTCAATCACAGCAAGCGCTTGCGCGCCGCGGGAAGCTTTGCCGCTCGGCTCTGCGGGCGCTGGTGCTTGCAAGCCGCTGGCAATGGCAATGTCTGCCCGAGCCGGCGAGCCCAGCACAGAATCTAAAGCCAGCTTGGCATTCGCATGCGGCAATATTTTGGCTTCAATGCCCATATCAGCTAGACGCTGGCGATAGCGCGGCGCCAATTGCGCAGAGCTATCGCTGGCTTGGCCCACTGCAATGGTCAAAACGCGCGGTGGCTGTGCAATCCAGCGGGTGTATGACAACCAAAGCAGAATCGCAGCGACCAGCAGGATAGGCACATAGACGAGCAGCCAACGGCGGCGATAAAGAAGATCGAATTTCATCGGCCGTAACTGCTGGTGAGTTGGTTTTTCACAAACTGCACATGATGCTTGAGCACATACATGCGCTGCATGAAGCTGCGCGGCGCTTCAAAGCGCGTGACATTTGTTTCGATCACACGCAAGCGCGTGCGAAAGCGTGCAATTTCTAGGCCACCGGGCTGGCTGGATTTCAAATCATTCTCAATGTATTTGAGCTCTCCATACCAACGATTGATATTGCTTTCCATCAGCCAACGCAGATAAGCGGGCATCACACGGCTGAGCATCAAAGCGACCAGCGCCAGCGGCAAACCGATCAGGAGCAAACGATAAGCCCATTGCGCCCATTGCAAGCTCAAGGTCGATTCAATCCAAGGCAATCCATTGCGCAGCACATCCCGAGCTTGAGGAGAGCTGGGGAAATCCACTCGCTTGAGGTGAGGAAATTCACCTGCGCGATGCAGCACACCATTTCCGCTGTGCAGCTCCAAGGCTGCATCAGTTAAAACACGTTTGACCATCGGATGCAAATCACCGCGCACCACCAGGCTGGCCACCGTGCTGAGCACATAAAGGTCTTGCGGTGGTTGATTCGCTGCAGCATTGAGCGAGCCAGCGCTGATGAAGCGGGTATCCAAGTAAGGCATTCTCTCGATCAGCGCCGAGCTGCGGCGCAGCGCTGCCAGATGAATGCCTGGGCTTTGCAGCAGTGTGCGAATGGCCGGGGCAGAAGGCGGGGCGACGAAAATCATGGCATCTAACTTGCCATCCCGTAGCGCCGAAGCGGATTCTTGCAAGGAAGTATTGGAGAGGATGAGATCTTTGGGATCAAGCCGCACCTGCTCCAGCATGCGTAATGCCACCATCCTGCTGCCACTGCCCACAGGGCCAATCGCAACTCGCATGCCGCGCAGTGCCTGTAAGGAATCCAAATCCTTGATCCGCGTTAACAGCATAACGGGCTCAACATCGATCTGCGCAATCGTTTCTAGATTTTCAGTCAGGGCAGCGCTGCTTTCCCCATATGCATAGCCGCCTTGCACAAAAGCGGCTTGCACATCGGCTTTCGGATCAGACAAGCGCTGAAGATTCTGTCCTGTGCCTGCGGATTCCACCACCCGCACATCGATATCATGAGTTTTCAGAGCTTGGGCGTATTTCAAACCATACTGCTGATACATGCCGCCTAAAGGTCCAGTGCTGATCGTGATGCTTTGCGGCGGCATAGGCATCCAGCGATTGGCAAGAAACAAAAACAGTAGCAAAGCCGCAACCCAAATCGGACCGTGGATCAACGGCCACTGATTTCGATAGAGATGCGCTGAATTCATGGATTCATGGATTCATGTTAACGCATACAAACAAAAATTCGCCTGACCTCTTGCGAATCTCTATAGCCAAAGTACTACATACCGACGTAATTTGGCCCACCGCCGCCTTCTGGCGTGACCCACACGATGTTTTGCGTTGGGTCTTTGATGTCACACGTTTTGCAGTGCACGCAGTTTTGCGCGTTGATTTGCAGGCGATCTTTGCCGGCGTCGTCTCGCACATATTCGTACACACCAGCCGGGCAGTAGCGGCCTTCGGGCCCGGCGTAGGTGATGAAATTCACATTGACCGGCACGCTGGCGTCTTTGAGCGTGAGGTGAGCCGGCTGGTTTTCAGCGTGATTGGTGTTGCTGATGAAGACGCTAGAGAGGCGATCAAAGGTGAGCTTGCCATCGGGCTTGGGGTATTTGATCTCTTGGCATTCGCGCGCCGGCTTCAAGCATTCGTGATCGGGTTTGTCACGGTGGATCGTCCAAGGAATGTGGCCGCGCAGGGCGAATTGCTCCAGGCCGTTCATCAGCGTGCCAACAAGTAAGCCCTTCTTGAACCAGTTCTTAAAGTTGCGGTCCTTGTTGAGTTCGGTGTAGAGCCAGCTCTTCTCAAAAGCCTCTGGATAAGCCAAGAGCTCATCATGCTGACGGCCAGCATGGACGGCATCGAAAGCAGCATCTGCTGCGAGCATGCCGGTCTTAATCGCGGCGTGGCTGCCTTTGATGCGGCCGACGTTTAAGTAGCCCGCATTGCAGCCAATCAGTGCGCCGCCGGGGAACACTGTTTTGGGGAGTGATAGCAGGCCGCTTGAATTGATCGCGCGAGCGCCGTAGCCGATGCGCTTGGCGGGTTTGATGCCTTTGGCTTCATCGCCTTCCAGATACCAGCGAATATTCGGATGCGTTTTCCAACGCTGCATTTCTTCAAACGGGCTGAGGTAGGGGTTTTCGTAGTTGAGGCCGACCACGAAGCCAAGAGCGACTTGGTTGTTTTCAAGGTGGTACAAGAACGCACCGCCGTAAGTGCTCGAATCCATCGGCCAGCCTGCGCTGTGCAGCACCAAGCCGGGCTGGTGGCGTGCAGGATCAATCTCCCACAGCTCTTTGATGCCAATGCCAAAGCTCTGCGGATCTTTGCCGGCATCGAGCTTGTATCTAGAAATCAATTGCTTGCCCAAATGCCCGCGTGCGCCTTCGGCAAAGATCGTGTATTTGCCCAGCAGCTCCATGCCAAGCTGGAAATCACCGGTGACTTCGCCTTCTTTGCTGATGCCGAGGTTGCCGGTGGCAATGCCTTTCACCGAACCATCGTCGTTGTACAAAACTTCTGCTGCCGAGAAGCCGGGGAAAATTTCTACGCCTAAGCTTTCAGCCTGCTGCGCCATCCATTTGGTGAGATTGGCCAAGCTGATGATGTAGTTGCCGTGATTAGCAAGATTCGGCGGAACGAACAAGCCAGGTACGCGGAAGGCGGATTTCTCGCCGAAAAACATGATCGCGTCATCGGTCACCGGTTGATTCAGTGGCGCGCCTTTTTCTTTCCAATCAGGAATCAGTTCGGTGAGCGCAATCGGATCCATGATTGCGCCGGAGAGGATGTGTGCGCCAGGCTCAGAGCCTTTTTCGATCACGACAACAGAAATGTCTTTGCCCGTCTCTTGCGCTTTTTGCTTCAAGCGAATCGCGGCAGCCAGCCCGCCGGGGCCGCCGCCGACGATGACCACATCGTATTCCATCGATTCGCGGGGGCCGTGAGCTGCGAGAATTTCTTGGGTGTTCATAGCCATAAGACTTTCAGATTCGTCGTTGATAATGATTGCATTGGATTTTAGGCCGTGCAGGGCATGTTTGCCTGCGTGCAACTTGCTATCAATTGAAGAGGACTCTCTAAATGGCATACGAACTTGATCTCTCTGGCCGCGTCGCTTTGGTGACCGGCGCTTCCAGCGGCCTGGGCACGCAATTCGCCAAAACCTTGGCCAAAGCTGGTGCAGCGGTGGTACTGGCCAGCCGCCGGGTGGACAAGCTCAAAGAGCTGCGTACAGATATCGAAGCCGAAGGCGGCAGCGCCCATGTGGTGGCGTTGGACGTGACGGACATCGTGAGCATCAAATCTGCCGTAGCGCATGCGGAGACAGAAGTCGGCCCGATTGACATCCTCATCAACAACTCCGGCGTATCGACGACGCAAAAGCTCACCGATGTACGCGAAGAGGACTACGACTTTATCTTCAACACCAACACGCGCGGCTCATTCTTCGTAGCGCAAGAGGTGGGCAAGCGCATGCTGGCGCGTGCCAAAGGCGCAGCACCGGGCACCTACACCGGCGGCCGTATTGTCAACATCGCCTCCATGGCCGGCCTCAAAGTGCTGCCGCAAATTGGCGTGTATTGCATGAGCAAAGCCGCCGTGGTGCACATGACCAAAGCCATGGCTGTGGAGTGGGGCAAATACGGCATCAATGTGAATGCGATCTGCCCAGGCTATATCGACACGGAAATCAACCACCACCACTGGCAAACCGAGCAAGGCCAAAAGCTGGTGCAAATGCTGCCGCGCAAGCGCATTGGCAAGGCTTCGGATTTGGATGCGCTGCTGGTGATGCTGTGCTCGAAAGAAAGCGATTTCATCAATGGCGCGGTGATTGCGGCAGACGACGGATTTGGCGTCTGAGAAAGATTCGTTCATGTGGATCGGAGTAGCCGCCGGCCTAGCGGCAGGAGCACTTTGGGGCTTGGTCTTTGTTGCGCCGCGTATGGTGCCAAGTATCTCTGGGGTGGATTTCACGGTAGGGCGTTTCGTCTCCTATGGCATCTTGGCCTTTGTGCTGATCATGCTGGCCAAACGCAAGCAGTGGCCGACTTGGGCGCAGGCTCGCTCTGCTGCGCTGCTGAGTTTTCTCGGGTTCACCGGCTACTACTTGCTTTTGGTTTATGGCATCCGCGACGCGGGCACTGAAGTGCCCAGCCTGATCATTGGCACGATTCCGCTATGGATGATGATTTTGGGTAAACCTGTGGGATTGAGCTGGAAATCACTCATCCCTGGTCTGCTGCTCACGGGGTGCGGCTTGGCGCTGATGATGTCGGCCTCGCATGGGCACAGTAGCGTCGTCACGCCGGGAGATCATTTCTGGCGTGGCGTGGCGTTTTCGATGGCTTCCATGGCCTGCTGGACCGCATTTGGCCTGATGAACGCCAAATGGCTACAAGACCATCCAGAGGTGAGCGCCACAACATGGGCCAACTGGCTGGGCGTCGCCACAGGCTTGGGCGCGCTGGTGCTCTGGTTTGTCGCTGGTTCAGAGCCAAAAGAGCTGTTCGCCGGCAAAGATATTGCGCTGGCAGCTATTCTTTCTGTAGCAACGGGCATCGGCTCTGCATGGGTGGCGACGATCCTCTGGAACATTGCAAGCCAGCGATTGAGTGCCAGCCTGTGCGGCCAGCTCATCGTGAGCGAGACGATTTTTGCGCTGATTTATTCTTTCATGTGGGATGGGCAGTGGCCAAGCGTGGCGCAGTGGATCGCTACAGCGCTTTTCGTGGCCGGCATCCTTGCCAGCATTCGCGCGCACCGTTAAGATAAGTTGCAAGTTTAATTTTTAACGAGGAGCATCACATGGATTTCAAAACAGCAATCGTCACTTGCTTGACCAAATACGTCGATTTCGATGGCCGTGCCAGCAAAGCAGAGTTTTGGTGGTTTTTCCTGTTTCAGATCATCGTGATTGTTGTGCTGAGCATCGTTTTGCAGATGTTGGGCACATTGGCTTCTTTGGCGCTGCTGCTTCCCGGCCTAGGCGCAGGCGTTCGCCGCTTGCATGACATCGGCAAAAGCGGCTGGTGGATTCTGATTGGCCTGATTCCTGTGATCGGCTGGATCATCGCGATTTATTGGGCGATTCAACCCAGCCAACCAGAGCCTAACAACTGGGGCGCACCGCCCGCTGCTTAAGCGACCTGTGCCAGCGCTGCGTTAAGCGTGGCGCTAGGGCGCATCACTTTATCCAGCTTGGCGAAATCGGGGCGATAGTAGCCGCCGATATCTGTAGGCTTGCCTTGCACAGCGGCGAGCTCATCCACAATCTTCTTCTCGTTATCCGCGAGTGATTTGGCCAATGGCGCGAAATGCTTCGCGAGCTCTGCATCATCCGTTTGTGCTGCAAGCTCTTGCGCCCAATACATGGCCAGGTAAAACTGGCTGCCTCGGTTATCCAATTGGCCGGTTTTTGGCGATGGGTTTTTGTTGGTATCGAGCAGTTTGCCCGTGGCGGCATCCAGCGTTTTGGCGAGCAGCTTGGCGCGGGGATTGTTTTTCTTGATGCCGAGATCTTCAAAAGAAACGGCTAATGCCAAGAACTCGCCGAGCGAATCCCAGCGCAGATGGTTTTCTTCCACCAGCTGCTGCACATGCTTGGGCGCTGAGCCGCCTGCACCGGTTTCATACATGCCGCCGCCGGCCATGAGGGGTACGATGGAGAGCATCTTGGCGCTGGTGCCTAGCTCCATGATCGGGAAGAGATCGGTGAGGTAATCGCGCAGGATGTTGCCTGTGGCGCTGATCGTATCGAGCCCGCGGATCACGCGCTCCAGCGTGTAGCGCATGGCGCGCACTTGGCTCATGATTTGAATATCAAGGCCTTGAGTGTTGTGCTCATGCAGATACATCTTCACTTTGGTGATCACTTGCGCCTCATGGGGGCGGAACTGATCGAGCCAGAAGACGACCGGCATGCCGGAATTGCGAGCGCGCGTTACGGCGAGCTTGACCCAGTCGCGGATCGCAGCATCTTTGACTTGGCACATGCGCCAAATATCGCCAGCTTCCACGTTTTGGCTCATCAGCACTTCGCCGGTGTTCAGATCGGTGATGTTAGCAACGCCAGCTTCTGCAATCTCAAAGGTCTTGTCATGTGAGCCGTATTCCTCGGCTTGCTGCGCCATCAGGCCGACGTTGGGCACGGTGCCCATGGTCTTGGGATCAAAGGCACCATGCCATTTGCAGAAATTGATAATCTCTTGGTAGATGCGCGCAAAGGTGGATTCAGGCATCACGGCCTTGACTTCTTTCAAGCGGCCATTGGCATCCCACATCATGCCGCCATTGCGGATCATGGCGGGCATGGAGGCATCAACGATCACGTCATTGGGTGAATGGAAATTGGTGATGCCCTTCGCGGAATCCACCATCGCAAGCGCTGGGCGGCCTTCGTGGCAGGCATGCAAATCGCGCTTGATTTCGTCTTGCTTGCTCTGTGGCAGGGTGGTGATCTTGTTGTAGAGATCGACCATACCGTTGTTCACATTGATGCCGAGCTCATCAAACAGCTTGGCATGCTTGGCAAAGGCTTCTTTGTAGAAAATCCGCACGCAGTGGCCAAACACGATGGGGTGAGACACCTTCATCATCGTGGCTTTGACATGCAGGGAGAACAAGATGCCGTTTTTGCGCGCATCTTCGATTTCTTTTTCGTAAAACTCGAGCAGGGCTTTCTTGCTCATAAACATGCTGTCAATCACCTCACGATCGAGCAGCGAGACTTTGGCTTTGAGCACAATGGTTTTGCCGCTGCTCGTGATCAGCTCCATCTTCACATCACGGGCTTTATCCAGCGTCATGGATTTTTCGCCATGGTAAAAATCGCCGTCGTGCATGTGTGAGACGTGTGAACGAGAGGCTTGGCTCCATTCAGCCATGCTGTGCGGATTTTTGCGGGCAAATTCTTTCACGGCCTTCGGCGCGCGGCGATCCGAGTTGCCTTCGCGCAGCACAGGGTTCACAGCACTGCCGGTGCATTTGCCGTAGCGCGCTTTGATGGATTTTTCTTCGTCAGTTTTCGCGTCTTCTGGGTAATCTGGAATTGCAAAGCCTTGGCCTTGCAATTCTTTGATGCAGGTCTTGAGCTGGGCAATCGATGCGCTGATGTTGGGCAGCTTGATGATGTTGGCTTCGGGCTTGAGCGTGAGCTTGCCCAGATCAGCCAGTGTGTCGGGTAGGCGCTGCTCTTCTTTAAGGTACTCGGGGAATTGCGAG
>JAAFJC010000007.1 GCA_013297925.1 Comamonadaceae bacterium | reverse complement strand
GGTCATAGGATTCACCCGGAGAAGAGAGAAAAGGCATTGAAAATCAGGGAGAAAAACACTTTAACGCCAATTGCTTGGACGATTGAGGGTGAAGACTCTAGGACAATAGCGCCCATGCGCTCGAAAACCCTTGCTCCCTATCTCCTTGCAGCGCAATCGCCTTTGCTCAGTGTCATTGCAGGCTATGCGCAAGCCGTCTCTATCGCGACACCTTGGGGCGGGCAGCCTCTTTGGTGGTTGCAAATGCTCTCGCTGGCTGGTCTCGTGCTACTGCTTGATCGCGCTGCGAGCGCTCGGCAGGCGGCTCTGCTGGGCTGGTTGTTTGCTACAAGTTGGCTTTGTGGCACGGTGTGGTGGCTCTTTATCAGCATGCATGTGTATGGCGGGCTGGCTGCGCCGCTGGCTGTGCTGGCAATTGTGGCGCTGTGTGGCTTCTTGGCGCTGTATTACGCGGCTGCGTGTTACTTCTATAAGCGGTTTCGACTTGTAGCCGGCGCAAATACTGCGCGAGCAGCTATTGTTTTTGCAGCGGTATGGGTGTTGGCTGAGTTGGCGAGAGACAGTTGGTTTACTGGATTTCCGTGGGGCGCGGGGGGGTATGCGCATGTGGATGGACCGTTCTCGATGTTTGCTGGCTGGATCGGAGTTTATGGAATCAGCGTTTGTTCTGCATTGGCTGTTGCGCTGCTATGCCAAGGCTTTAAGTGGCTTGAGTATCCAGCAGGCTTGCGTAAAGCAGCAATGATGCTTTTTTGGATAACGCTACCGACATTTGTCTTGATTTTCTATCTTCCCCCGAAGAATGAACGCACGTTTGTGATGCCTGCTTGGAATGAAAGCAAACAACGTGGCGCGATGTCGAAAGACGAAGTACTTCTGCGAAATCAGTCGGCGGAGGAAGCTCTGCGAAAGTCAAAACCTGCAACGTTGATTTCTTTGGGTACGGAAATTGTTCTTCTGCAAGGCAATATCCCACAAGGTGAGAAATTCGATTCAACAACTGGCGTGAAAGCTTCTTTAGAGTGGTATCAGCAGCAGCTCAGCTTAAGCACTGCCACGCTCGTGATCACACCAGAAACCGCGATTCCTCTCTTGCCACGCCAACTCCCTGACGGCTACTGGGATGCCATTCAAAAACGCTATGCGACAGGCAATCAAGCCGCTCTCGTCGGCATTCCCCTCGGTGATTTTGAGAAGGGTTACACCAACTCCGTGCTGGGCATCAAGCCCAATCAAACCCAGCCCTATCAATACGACAAACACCATCTCGTCCCCTTCGGGGAATTCATCCCGCCGCTGTTCAAATGGTTCACGCAGATGATGAATATTCCGCTGGGGGATTTCAATCGCGGCGCGGTGGGCCAGCCGAGTTTTGAATGGGCGGGGCAGCGTTGGGCCCCGAATATTTGCTATGAGGATTTGTTTGGGGATGAGCTGGCGCGGCGCTTTGTGGATGAGAAAACCGCGCCTACCGTGATGGTGAATGTGAGCAATATAGGTTGGTTTGGCAACACGGTGGCGATTGATCAGCATTTGCAGATCAGCCGCATGCGCGCGCTCGAGCTTGGCCGCCCGATGGTGCGCGCGACCAACACGGGAGCCACGGTGATCATTAGCCATCGCGGCGAAGTGACGCACAGCTTGCCACGCCACACACGCGGCGTGCTCACGGGCTCGGTGGAAGGCCGGCAAGGCCTCACTCCATTCGCATGGTGGGCAGGGCGCTTTGGGCTGTGGCCTTTGTGGATCTTTGGGATGACGATACTTATTGCAGCATTTAGGATCATTCGCAGAAAGTCAGAGCCTGCTGTTTGAAGACGATATCAAATTGCTAGACAATTTACAGCATATTCAAAGTGCTGCGAATTGCAGAATTTACCCAACTAGCGGCAAACAACGGAGCGACGGGCCAGTACATTAAATCACCTAAATTCTTCATCATCGGTCTGTGCAAAGCTTCTATGTCGTTGAAGGCGGGGGCAAATAAATGTCCAGATTTGATTGCTGTCAAAAAATCTTGTTCGCGAATTTCGTAGGTATCGCCCGAGGGTGTCTCCAAAACAGCGTAGTAAACCAGACCAAAATCTGGAATCTGCGTCTTGACACCGCTCATTCGCATAGTGATTGTCGTGGGAAAAACCTTTGTTTGGTAACCTTCTCTAGAAACGCTGCTTCGCTTTTTCCTGCTGAGATCTTCAGGCGAAGATAAATAGGCGGTAGATTCTTTCAGATAAGTTATTGATCCCCAGCCTGCTGGAACCACTACCTCTGTACCAATAGCAGGGTAGTGAACATGGCTCGTAGCAGCAGGAAAGATAAAAGTTGCAATGAGTGGCAGCAAAGCGAGGCATAAAAGCAGTATTCGATACTGCTTTTGCAAATGGCGCGATTGAGAAAAAATGAGCCAGACAAATGGAATTCCAAGGATAAAAGCGCTGAATCCAATACCCGTGTTTGCTGCAGCGCCCCACACAAAAAGTACGCATATCAAAAGCCAAAGCGTCAGTAGGAATTTCCTTAGTTTGGTCCAAGTCAAACTTTTGAATAAATGATTCATGCCAGCGCAGTGTAGCAAGATGAAAGCGAGCTATACACGCCGCCCATTTTCATCTGCTCAGCGGTCGCATCAGTGCTCTCTTAAACCACATCTGAATGATAATTTTTTAGCATCACTACACTTTTTATAGCGTTCCGTGCAGTATTTATGCCGGTCAGAATCCAAAAATCAATATAAATGCTTACAAAAAAGGCATTTCATCAAAAAATGATTCACTTTGATTTGTATCGCATAATAAAAATATAAACCCACCGCATATCCGTTGCACGGTGGTGTAAATTTGATCTTTTTTCATACACCATGGCCAAAATCGTTGTACTTGAAGACGATGCTTCCACAAGAAAGCTGATCACTGCCGTCTTGAAAACTGCTGGTCATCAAGTGACAGATGTTGACAATGGCGCGGAAGGTTTGCTCACTGTTTTGGCAGAGTTACCTGATCTGGTGGTGAGCGATGTGGAGATGCCTAAGATCAATGGTTTTGAGGTGCTCAGCGATATGCGTGGCATGGCAGAGACGGCCAACACGCCGGTGATCTTGCTTACTTCCCGCACCAGTCAAGAAGATATACGCCTCGGTATGAGCCAAGGTGCAAACGACTACATCACTAAACCCTTTGATCCCGATCGATTGATCGAGGCGGTGAATAAGCAGCTGGCATTGCTCGCACAGCAACTGGGCAGGGAAGCGAAGCGCTTGGGCGCAGGTTTTGAAAGCACGCTGGCCGCTGGATTGCCAGAATTGGCTAGCAAACCGCTTGAGCCAATATTAGCCCTCACGCCCATGGAAGGCGATGCCCATACTGACTTACTTCCCGGCACACCACATGATTTACCTCGCCAGCACTTCAGTGCGGCCTGGGCTGTCAGTATGGAGGTGCATAACGACATCGCCCTTCGCGAGGCATTGCCTGGGCAAGCTTGGCATGCACTCCTGCGCCAGCTTTTCGTGCCCGTGAGCAAAGACCCTGCGCTCACGGGCGCGGATTATTTGGATATGCATGAGAGTCGTTTGACGCTGTATTTCATCGATCAAACCGCGAACGGTCAACTGGGCTATGTGCGTGCGGCTCAGGCCGTGCAGGCGATGCTGCGTGCTGGCGTGCAGTGCAAGCAATGGGCCATGGCACAGTTTGCAGCCCAGAAAGTGCCCGCTTTACGCGTTCTCACGAACTTGCATTTAGGGCCCATTGATGTGGTTCGTATGCCGCTGGATTACGGTGGCGAGCGCGATACCGTGGTTGGGCCAACCACTCAGCTGATGGAGCATTTGCGTGAAGGCGAGCCGCGCGTGTTGTGGCGTGTCTTGGGCACTGCCGCTGCAGTATCGGCCTCGCAAAATGCCTATCGCCTGGGGACCAAGATGGCGGTCAGCGTGAATGGCCTTGAGGTGCAGGTGCATGCGCTGCAAGATATGAATCCTAGCTTGAGCTTGGGCGAACCATTGGAATCTTCAGCTTGGATTTGATCGGATCAAGCGCCCCGGCCGTGCAGCGGTGATCTTGCCTTCGCGCTGCACACACTGCCCCGCCACCCAAGTGCCGATGTAGCCGCTGGCTTCTTGCAGCAAGCGCCGCCCGCCTGCAGGCAAATCGCGCACGATATGGGGTTTGCGCAACGCAAGTTTGCTAGGATCAATGAGATTGAAGTCGGCACGCAGTCCTGCTTTCAATGTGCCGCGATCTTTTAAGCCGAGATAAGCTGCGTTGCGCCCCGAGAGCATATGAATGACTTGCGCTAAGCCGATCGGCGCATCGCTTGCGCCCTGACCTGCCCAATGCGTGAGCATGAAGGTGGAAAAGCTCGCATCGCAAATCGTGCCCACGTGCGCACCTGCATCTGAGAGCCCCAGCAAAGCGCGAGGATGAGAGAGCATCTGCTGCACCACCTTCAAATTACCTTCGTTGTAATTGAAGATGGGGAAATAAATGAGCTGACTGCCGTTGCCTTCGGCCAAGTAATCGTAAATGGCGAGCAGCGCTGGGATACCGCGTTGTTTGGCTCGCACGAAAAAACTCTCCATCACCGAAGGCTCATATTGCGGTGTGTCAGTGAGCGGAAACATGCGCCCAGAGATCATGTCAATCCGCGCGAGTAGCATATCCACCAGAGGCGGCACACTGGAGCCATCGCCTGCCAAGCGCTCGGATTTTTCGGTAAGAAGCCGGGCGCGGCGCTCGGGCTCGCGTAATGCTGCGGCGCGCTCAGGCAAAGGGAGATGAGCAACTTCTTTGTAGAGCGGAAAGCCCATCAGGGCATGAAAAGCGGTATCCAGCCCCGTGATCACACCAATGCCGCGAGCAGCGGTTTGCAGGTGCATCGGTAGGCCTTCTTTCGCGCACGCATCCACGGCAGCGCCCAGCCATTGCCATTGAATGCCTCCCGGATCGCGCTGGAGCCACGTCATCGACAGGGGGCGAGCACTGATCTTGGCCATCTGCTTGATGCGCGCAAACTCCGCATCAAAGCGCGCTTTGGCTGCATCATCCTCATGCGTTGCGCCGCGCAGCACATCAAAATCATTGACGAGCTGGATCACGCCATGATTCATGCCTTGGAATGCGCCTGCGAGCGCCGCAAGCTCTGCATCGCCAGCTTCCGAGGCGGGTGTCCATTCGCCACGGGAGGTGCGGTGGTTGTCACTGCGGCCTGTTGAAAATCCTATTGCACCTGCTTGCAAAGCTTGCCTGAGCAGAGCTTGCATGGCAGCGCAGTCTTCTAGCGTAGCGATCTCGTTCGCCAGCGCTCGCTCGCCCATCACCGCCATGCGCAGCGGATCATGCGGCACGAGGCAGGCGTAATCTAAGCTGTGCGGCATGGCATCGAGCGCCGCCATGTAGCTGGGGAAATCTGTCCAGTTGAACTTCACGCCTTCGGAGAGCGCCGCACCGGGGATGTCTTCCACGCCTTCCATCAGGCGGATCAAGCGCTGCTGTTCATCGGCGGTATTGCGCGAGAGCGGCGCAAAGCCTACGCCGCAATTGCCCATGATCACAGTGGTCGTGCCATGTTGGATGCTGGGAGAAAATGTCTCATCCCAGCTGGCTTGGCCATCGTAATGCGTATGAATATCCACAAAACCGGGTGTGAGCCAAGCGCCATCGGCGTTGATCGTCTCTTTCGAAGCGCTGGTGATCTTGCCGATCTCCGCGATCTTGCCATCCTGCACGCTGAGGTCTGCGCTGTAAGCGGGTAAGCCAGTGCCATCGATGATCGTGGCGTTTTTGATGAGAAGGTTTAGCATGTTGTTGTGTCCTTAATTGCTACTGATTTAATAGCGCTTTGCGCAATATCTATGCCGGCAATATGCTTGTTTTCATGTGAATCTCTGTTCGGGCTCATGAGGCTACGACGACTGCGCCGATCACAGGCCATGGAGCGCCAATCAGGGTCACAACGCATCAGCACGCCGCCAAACAAACGCACAAGCCAGCCCGCTCACAATATGCCAAATCCCCCACAGCCCCGCCACGGTCACCATGCCAAAGTCGTTGCCAAATTGCAGCGCAATGATCCCCAAAGCGAGGCCAGAATTTTGCATACCGCCTTCAATCATGATCGCTCGGCGATCTCGCGCACTCACGCCAAAAGCCTTGGAAGTGAGCCAGCCAAGAGCCAAGCCGCTCGCGTTGTGAGCAATCACCAAAGCCAGTGTTGGCAACAGAGCCAGTGTCAAACTACTGCGTTCTTTGAGCAACCCCAAAATGATGAAAGCAAACAGCGCCACCAGTGAGAAATTCGCCAGCGGCTTGGTGAGCTTGGCGGCGAGCTGGGGCAGTTTGTAAGCCACCGTCATGCCCAGTAGCATGGGAATGGCCAGCATGATCAAAAGGCTCACCCAAATGCCGCTTGGATCAATCTCTAAGCTGCGCATCCAGCTCGCCGTCACAGGGTTGTTGCTCACCATCCATGCAAAGTTAAACGGCGTGGCCACGAGCGCGATGAGCGCCGCCACGGCAGACACGCTCACAGACAGTGCCGTGTTGCCCCGCCCAAAATGCGTGATCACGTTCGATAAGCTCCCACCGGGGCAGGCCGCCACCAAGATCATCGCCGCTTCTACGTTGGGTGGCAAATCCAAAGCCAGCGTGGCAAGCCAAGTGCCTACGGGCAGCAAGATGAACTGTGGGATCAAGCCAGCAATCACCGCTTTCGGCGTTTGCGCCACGCGCTTGAAATCTTCAATTTTGAGCTCCAGCGCGATGGAAAACACCATTGTCGCCAGCACCAAGCTCAGGGCTATTTGTTGTGCATTCATACTCGTCTCCAGCCCTTCACTTTACTGGCCTCTTCCCCAGTAAAATCAAGGGTTTACGCCAGTTTAGAAGCGCTTCTGACCATCTCATGCTCACTTTTCAACAAATCATCCTCACCTTGCAGTCTTACTGGGACAAGCAAGGCTGCGCATTGCTTCAGCCCTACGACATGGAAGTCGGCGCGGGCACATCGCACACCGCCACGTTTTTAAGAGCCCTCGGCCCTGAGCCTTGGAAAGCCGCTTATGTGCAGCCCAGCCGCCGCCCGAAAGATGGCCGCTATGGTGAGAATCCGAATCGCTTGCAGCACTACTACCAATACCAAGTGGTGCTCAAGCCCGCGCCCAGCAATATTTTGGAGCTGTATCTCGGCTCGCTCGAAGCGCTTGGCTTTGATTTGAAGAAAAATGACATTCGCTTCGTCGAAGACGATTGGGAAAACCCCACACTCGGCGCTTGGGGCTTGGGCTGGGAAGTCTGGCTCAACGGCATGGAAGTCACGCAGTTCACCTATTTTCAGCAAGTCGGCGGCATTGATTGCAAGCCGATCACGGGCGAAATCACCTATGGCCTAGAGCGCCTCGCCATGTATTTGCAGGGCGTGGACAACGTGTACAACCTCAAATGGACAGACACGATGAGCTACGGCGACGTCTACAAACAAAACGAAGTCGAGCAATCCACCTACAACTTTGAACACAGCGACGCAGACTTTTTGTTCACTGCTTTCAACGCCCATGAAAAGCAAGCCAAGTATCTGATCGAGCAACTTCTCGCTCTGCCAGCGTATGAGCAAGTGCTCAAAGCTGCGCACAGCTTTAACTTGCTCGATGCACGCGGCGCGATCAGCGTCACCGAGCGCGCTGCCTACATTGGCCGCATCCGCAATCTCGCCCGCAGCGTGGCGCAAAGCTATTACGATTCCCGCGAGCGCCTGGGCTTCCCGATGGCACCGCGCGAATGGGTGGCGCAGATTGATAAAAAAGGCGACTGATGATTTTGGAGACCGCACCTTTGCAGATCAAGCCCGGCCAAACCGCTGCGTTTGAAGCTGCGTTTGCAGTGGCGCAAAACATCATCGCGTCGATGAGCGGCTACTTGGGGCATGAGCTCCAGCGCTGCATCGAAGATGATCACCAATACCTGCTGCTTGTACGCTGGGAAAAATTGGAAGATCACACCATCGGCTTTCGTCAATCATCCCAATACCAAGAATGGCGCAAACTTCTGCACCATTTCTACGATCCGTTTCCTACCGTGCTGCACTATGCGGCCACTGAATTGCCTAAGTCATGACTCATAAGAACCTTCTCGTTGAATTGTTTGTGGAAGAGCTGCCGCCGAAAGCTCTGAAGAAGCTCGGCGATGCGTTCGCTTCAGTGCTTTTTGATCAACTGAAATTGCAAGGCTTGTGTAGCGCAGATTCGAAGCTCACCAGTTTTGCTTCGCCTCGCCGCTTAGCTGCGCATGTGACAGCTGTTGCTGCGCAAGCAGCTGATAAAGCTGTGTCGCAAAAGCTCATGCCCGTGAGCGTGGGATTGGATGCTTCTGGCAATGTGTCTCCAGCCTTGCTCAAGAAATTGCAGGCATTGGGTGCAGATGCTGGCGCAGTCAGCGGATTGAAGCGCGTGATGGATGGCAAGGCGGAAGCGCTGTTTTATGAAAGCACGGCCAAGGGCGCGACGCTGGCGGAAGGCTTGCAGAAGGCTTTAGCGGAAGCGATTGCGAAGCTGCCGATTCCCAAAGTGATGAGCTATCAGCTGGAGAGCGGCTGCGAGATGCCGGGTTGGAGCTCGGTGAGCTTTGTGCGGCCTGCGCATTCGCTGCTGGCTTTGCATGGTTCGGAAGTTGTGCCAGTGACGGCGCTGGGCTTGAAAGCGGGTAACAGCACGCAAGGCCATCGCTTTGAAGCGGCCAAATCGCCCGTGGTGATTGCTGATGCGGATGCTTATGCGAACACCTTAGAAAAAGACGGTGCGGTGATTGCGAGCTTCGAAGTGCGCAAGACGGAAATTGCCAAGCAGCTCGCTGCTGCGGCTGCGAAATTGGGCGGTGGTGTGAAACCCATTGAAGATGATGCCTTGCTTGATGAAGTCACAGCCTTGGTCGAGCGCCCGAATGTGCTGATCTGTGAATTTGAAAAGCAATTCCTTGATGTGCCGCAGGAATGCTTGATCCTTACGATGAAGGCCAATCAGAAGTATTTCCCGCTGCTGGATGTTTCGGGCAAGCTCACGAATAAATTCCTCGTGGTGAGCAACATCTCCCCCGATGATGCGAGTGCGGTGATCCAAGGCAACGAGCGCGTCGTGCGTCCGCGCTTAGCTGATGCGAAATTTTTCTTCGATCAAGACCGCAAGAAGACGCTCGAATCACGTATTCCGCAGCTCGCCAAAGTGGTCTATCACAACAAACTCGGATCGCAAGGCGAGCGCGTGGAGCGCGTTCGCGCGATTGCGAAAGCCATCGGCCAGCAACTCGGCGGCGATCTGCTCGCCAAACAAGCCGACCGCGCAGCCATGCTCGCCAAAGCCGATTTGCTCACCGACATGGTGGGCGAATTCCCAGAGCTGCAAGGCATCATGGGCGGCTACTATGCCCTGAACGACAAAGAGACATCTGATGTGGCTGCCGCTGTGGAAGATCACTACAAACCACGCTTTGCGGGGGATGCTTTAGCGCGCAATCCAGTGGGCATCGTCGTAGCACTTGCGGATAAATTGGAAACGCTTGCCGGCATGTTTGGCATTGGCAACTTGCCCACGGGTGACAAAGATCCGTTTGCATTGCGCCGCCATGCTTTGGGGGTTGCGCGAATGTTGGTTGAGGGCAATTTGGCGCTGCACTACTACAACATCACACGGAAAGCATTTGCTGCATTTCCGGAAGGCGTACTGCAAGATCAGGTCAAGGCGCTGGATGAATTTTTGGTCGAACGCTTGAAGGGTTACCTCAAAGACAGCGGTTACTCCTCTGCTGAAGTGGAGGCCGCCGTGTATGCGCAGCAACTCGGTTACTGGCACACGCTGCCTAAGCGCCTCGCTGCCGTTCGCGCCTTCGCGCAATTGCCCGAAGCACCAGCCTTGGCTGCTGCCAACAAACGCGTCGGCAACATCCTTAAAAAAGTCGAAGGCACAGTCGAAGCCAAAATCAACCCTGCCTTACTGCAAGCGGGCGAAGAGCAAGCTCTCGCAGATGCTCTCAAATCAGTAGCTGCTCGCGCAGATTCTGCTTGGGCTAATGGCCAATTTGAAGAAAATCTCAAGGCTTTGGCAGCGCTCAAAGAGCCGGTCGATGCCTTTTTCGACAAAGTCATGGTCAACCACGACGACCCCGCCATCCGCGCCAACCGCTTAGGCCTTTTGGCCACCTTACATCAAGCCATGAACCGTGTGGCTGATTTGTCCAAACTCGCTGCTTGATCACGATGGCCTACGCACTCGCTTTCATCCGCTCCACGCTCCACATGCTGTGGATGATGCTCACTGTGATGCCTTGGGCGATTTTTGTGATCATTGCATCGATTTTTGTGAGCCCGACGCGGATGTATTGGATGTGCGCGGGGTGGCTCAAATGTGCGATGTGGGGGCTGAAGGTGATTTGCGGGGTGAGCTGGCGCGTGCAGGGGCTGGAGAATTTGCCGCAAGGCGATAACGATGGCGGGATTTTGCTGTGCAAGCATCAATCGACGATGGAGACGTTTTTGCTGCCAGCCATCATGCCGCATCCGCTGGCTTATGTGTTCAAGCGGGAGCTGCTTTATGTGCCGTTTTTTGGTTGGGCGATGGCGCGGATGGACATGATTCATATTGATCGCAGCAAGCGCGCAGAAGCGTTTAACAAAGTGGTGGCGCAGGGCAAGCGGGTGATGGCCGAAGGCGTTTGGGTGATCATGTTTCCCGAAGGCACACGCATTCCGCGCGGCCAAAAGGGCACGTATAAAACGGGCGGCACGCGCTTGGCTTGCGAGACGGGGCGGCCTGTGGTGCCCATTGCTGTGAATTGCGCGAAGCACTGGCCGCGCAAAGCTTTCGTGAAGACGCCCGGTGTGATTGATGTGGTGATCGGCCCGCAGATGAGCAGCGTAGGCCGCGAGCCAGAAGAGATGATGCGCGAAGTGGAAACTTGGATCGAAGCGAAAACGCGCGAGCTGGATCCTCAAGCCTACAAATAAGATAAGCGCCTGATAGCCATCATCCCTACCAGCATGGACGCGGCAAAAATCACTGCATCCCAAGACACAAAGACAGAAGCCAAGGCCGGCCCTGGGCAATAGCCTGCCAAGCCCCAACCTGCGCCAAACAAAGCCGCGCCAAGCACAAGAGGCAGATCAATGTCTTTGCGCGATGGCAGATCAAAGCGCTCTTCTGCCCAAGGCTTGTCTCGTTTCGGCGTGATCGCGAAGGCCATCAAAGTCGCCATCAGCGCCCCGCCCATCACAAAGGCGAGCGATGGATCCCAGCGGCCAGCTTCCGCCGTCCATGAGATGCCTTGTGTGATGCCTGTGATGTTTAAGAACGCAAGTACCTTGGCAGGCTGTGTCATGCCTGAGAGCACGAGGCCCAAAGAGAACAGAAGGCCAGAGAGGCAGGCGTAGATGAGTTTTTTCATGATTTCAGAGCATTTTGAGCATATAGCTGGGATAAATACTGCGTAGATTGCTATCTATTTCATAGTGAACACAACCAACATGCCCGCAGCCATAAACACACAAGTGGCCACCAGAGAGCGCAGCGAGCGCCGCCCAAGGCCACACACACCGTGCCCGCTCGTACAGCCCGATCCCAGCACAGTACCCACGCCCACCAGCAAGCCTGCGACGATCAGCAATGGCAATGGGCGCTGCGCAATCACTGGCGTTGAAAGCCATGCAGCAAACAACGCACCGCCAGCAATCAAGCCACCCAGAAACGCCCACCGCCATGCGTTACCGCTTTGACTCACTGACAAAGCAGAAGAAGCAATCCCACTGATCCCCGCTACTTTGCCCAGTGAAGCAAGCAGCAGCCAAGAAGCCAAACCAATCAAGATGCCACCCAGCAGGGGTGCAGCCCAAGGCAGGAAAGAGAACAGTTGCATAAAATCTCGAAACGAATTCAAGAGGAAGAGTATGATAAATTCACAAAACGACAAAGGCTACGCTGGCGACATCACGCCCCAGCAGGCGCACGATTGGTGGCAAAGCGGGGAAGCTGTGTTGATCGACATCCGCACTCACGCTGAGCGCTCTTGGGTCGGCTTCATTCCCAATGTGCCGGGTATCGAATTCAAAATCTGGCCGGGTATGGCGATCAATCCTGAGTATGAAGCGCAGCTGCAGGCCGCGATGCAAGGCAAACCCAAGGGCAGCAAAGTCATGCTGCTGTGCCGCTCAGGCATCCGCTCCATCCCCGCTGCGCAGCGCGCCCAAGCGCTGGGCTTTGAGGCTTACAACATCTTGGAAGGCTTCGAGGGCGACCCTGATGCCAAGGCGCATCGCAACACGGTGGGCGGCTGGCGAGCCAAGGGCTTGCCTTGGGCGCAAAGTTGATTTGAACACGGCCATAAAAAAACGCGCTAAAAGCGCGTTTTTTTGGTTGGAGCGTTAGATCACTTCTTCTTTTTCGCATCCGATTTGGCTTTGGATTTCGCCTTGGCTTGCGCGCCTTTGGCTTCATTTTTCTTCTGAGTCGAAGTCTTGGCGCTGGCGACGCTTGGCACCATGGCCAAAGGCGCGATCAGCAGGCTGGCAGAAATCAAAGCAGACAAGAGTTTTTTCATGGAGTATGTCCTCGTTATGGGCACTGTGTTGCGGCAAGATGCAGTGCTAATTTGTAAAAACCGCAACGATTTATATCACATCCAAACGCGCGCCATAGGCACAAAAGCCAGGGCGGGGGCTGCGCGTTTGCGGATGTAGGCGGCAAATTTCGGGGCGGCGTTCATAGACGGTGCAGCGGCGCGTTATAGCATCGAGGTTGATGCAATCGCCGCTGGAGCGCCGCGCCAGCGTGAAGAGGCTTTGCTTGTGATTGAAATGATCAATCAACTGATCTTTGATCAAACGCTTGGCGATGCGGCTGGCTGGCTCATGCTCAGCTTCAAAAGCATCCACCCAGCCTAGCCGCACGAGCTCTTCGATCTTCACTTCCAGCGGCATGGTGCAACAGTTGGCGCGGCAGGTGTTGCATAGGCCAGCGCGATAGCGCGTCCATGTTTCGGGGCGATCCACATCGACGGAACGAATCGCTATCGTGCGTGGCATGTTTGTCGTCTGTTTCAGCGTTTCAAAGCCCGCGCCACTTCGCTCACGAGCGCGGGGCCTTTGTAGATCATGCCTGTGTAGATTTGCACGAGGTCTGCACCGGCTTTGATTTTGCTCATGGCATCTTCACCCGAGAGCACGCCGCCCACGCCGATGATGGGGTAGCTTTTGCCCAGCGCTGCGCGAAGTTGAGCGATCACGGCATTGCTGGATTGCAGCACGGGGCCGCCTGAGAGGCCGCCTGTTTCCTCGGCATGCTTTAAGCCTTGCACGGCATCGCGGGCAAGCGTGGTGTTGGTGGCGATCACGCCGTCGATGTTGTGTTTTTGCATGGTGAGTGCGATGATTTTGATCTGCTGTTCATCGAGATCGGGAGCAATTTTGAGGAAGATGGGTTTTTGAATGCCGTGCTCTTGTGCGAGCTCATCTCTGCGCTGGGCGATTGATCCAAGCAAGCCGTCCAAGGCTTCATCGCTTTGCAAAGCGCGCAAATTCTTGGTGTTGGGCGAAGAGATGTTGACCGTGATGTAGTCGGCATACGGATACACGCCGGCCAAGCAGATCAAATAATCATCGACGGCGCGCTCAATTGGCGTGGTGGCGTTTTTACCGATATTGAGGCCGAGAATCATTCGGTTTTGAAGCGTTTTAGGCTGTTTGCGGGCAGGTTCATTGCGCAAGCTGCTATGAAATTCAGAGCGTTTGACGTTTTTCACGAAGCATTGCAGCCCTTCGTTGTTAAAGCCCAAGCGGTTGATCAGCGCGTTTTTCTCAGGGATACGAAACATGCGCGGCTGCGGATTTCCGGGCTGGCCAAGCGGCGTGACTGTGCCGACTTCCACAAAACCGAAGCCCATCGCATTCCAAGCGTCTATGCAGCGGGCGTTTTTATCGAGGCCCGCCGCCAAGCCCACACGATTCGGAAACGTGAGCCCCGCAATCGTCACCGGATCGCTCACGCGCTTCTGCGCATAGGCCATCTTGAGCGGCGTGCATTGCGTGGCAGCCAAGGAATTGATCGTGAGATCGTGCGCGGCTTCAGGATCAAGGCCGAATAAAAAAGGGCGAGCAAGTGGGTAGGGAATCAAAGACATTGGAGATAATCAAAGGCATGACACAAGACGAACTCAAAACCCTCGTAGGCCAGGCCGCTGTGAAATATGTGGTCAAAGGTGAAATTGTAGGCGTGGGCACAGGCTCCACGGTGAATAAATTCATTGATGCACTGGCTGCCATCAAAAACGATATCAAAGGCGCGGTCAGCTCATCCGTGGCATCGACTGAGCGGCTCAAGGCTTTGGGCATCCCTGTGTTTGATGCGAATGAGGTGAGCTCTCTGTCGGTGTATATCGACGGCGCAGACGAAATCGATCATGCGGGCTACATGGTCAAAGGCGGCGGCGCAGCGCTCACGCGCGAGAAGATCGTGGCATCTCTTTCAAAGCAGTTTGTATGTATTGCGGATGAAAGCAAATTGGTGAAGACGCTGGGGGCGTTTCCGCTGCCAGTGGAAGTGATTCCTATGGCTGCGACCCGGATTGCAGCTCTGTTTGCAGCCAAGGGCGGCGTGGCTAAGCTGCGCATGAAAGACGGCTTGCCACTCGTGACGGACAACGGCCAACATATTTTGGATGTGACGGGTTTGCAGATTTCAAACCCGCTCGCTTTTGAAAGTGAAGTGAACCAATGGCCAGGCGTGATCACCGTGGGCGTGTTTGCCCATCAAAAGGCGCAAGTTTGCTTGCTAGGCACTTCTAGCGGCGTGAAGACGCTGGAATTTTGAGCGCTTCGATTAAAAGCGAATACCTGCCGGGTTGCTAGGCGCTGGCGCGGCGGCTGGGGCAGGAGCGGGTGCTGCGGCAGCTGCCGGGGCAGGAGCAGGAGCCGCGCGAGCGACCAAGGGGCTAGGCGCTGGATTGCGATAGCCAGCGGGGAGCTGAGATGTTTTAGGATAGCCTGCTGCATCGAGGAACTGTGTCCACTCCGCATCAGAGAAACCTTTCATTTGCTGGCCGCCTACGGTGGCCAATGGCAAGTTGGTGTCTCCGCTCAAGCGTTTCAAAGCTTCGAGATCTTCAGCATTTTCTACGGTACGTTCAGTAAATGGGATACCACGACTGGTCAGCAAATTGCGGCCAGAATTACATGGAGTGCAATCTTTGCCGGTGTAGAGCGTCACGGGAAAGCGTTGCGCGACGCTGCGCAACTCAAACGGAAGAGCCGCCCCGCTAGAGGTTTCTGTAAATGAGCCACCGCGTCCCGTGGTGACTTTCGAATTGGCCGACGGTGGCGGTGGTTGATCAGAAAACGTCACACGGCCATCAGGCCCGACGATGCGGTAGAGTTGCTGGGCAGAGATTTGAGAAGAAAACAGGGCAATTGCCGGCAAGAATACTGCGCAGAGTGCTATTTTTTTCATAGTAACCTCAATCTGTATGAAAAGCGATGGATCAATCCGGTAATGGTATCAGGCCATACCGCTGTGGCGCAACAGGGCATCGAGCTGGGGCGCTCTGCCTCTGAACGCGGCAAAGCTCTCAGCGGCTGACCGACTGCCACCCACTTCGAGCACTTCTTTGCGGTATTTGCGGCCGACATCCACCTGAGCTGCCGCCGCTTTGCCAGTCTCGGCTGCAGCTTCTTCAAACGCAGCGTACGCGTCTGCTGAGAGCAATTCTGCCCACTTGTAACTGTAGTAACCCGCTGCATACCCGCCGGAGAAGATGTGGCCGAAGCTGTTGGGCGTTCGCACTTCTTGCGGGCGGGGCAACACGCCGACTTCTTTGTGCACGGCGCGGGACACTTCCAATGGTTCAGCCTTCGCACTGTCCGCCTCCATATGCATCAGCATGTCAAACAGCGCAAACTCAATCTGGCGAATCGTTTGCAAGCCACTTTGGAAATTCTTTGCAGCAAGCATTTTCTCGAAAAGTTCACGAGGCAATGGAGCACCAGTATCGACATGCGCTGTCATGTGTTTGAGCACATCCCATTCCCAGCAGAAATTCTCCATGAACTGGCTGGGCAGCTCCACCGCATCCCATTCCACACCACTGATGCCGCTCACATCGCGCTCGCTCACCTGCGTGAGCATGTGATGCAGGCCATGGCCAAATTCATGGAAGAGCGTGATCACATCGTCATGCGTCAGCAGCGCAGGCTTGCCATCGACGCCATCGGCAAAATTGCAGATCAAATGCGCCACGGGGATTTGCAGCAAACCGGTGTCAGGGCGCAGCCAGCGAGCGCGCACATCATCCATCCACGCGCCGCCTCGCTTGCCGTCTCTCGCTGGCGTGTCGAGGTAGAACTGGGCAATTTTTTTGTCCCCACGCATGAGCGCATAGAACTCGACTTTCGGATTCCACACCGGCGCTTGGTCTTTTTGAATATCAACTTCGAATAAAGTTTGAATGATGTTGAACAGCCCCGCCAGCACCTTCGGCGCCGTGAAATACTGTTTCACTTCTTGCTCACTGAAAGAGTATTTCGCCTCTTTGAGCTTCTCGCCAATGAAGGGCCAATCCCAAGCCTGCGGATCATTGATGCCCAATTCCTTCGCAGCAAAATCGCGCATCTCCTGCACATCTTTTTGTGCAAACGGCTTGGCGCGCTTGCCCAAGTCGCGAAGGAAGTTGACGACTTCATCGGGCGAATTCGCCATCTTCGGCACAAGCGAGACTTCTGCAAAATTCTTGTAGCCCAACAGCTTGGATTCTTCTTGGCGCAGCGCCAAGATCTCGCGCATGATCGGCGTGTTGTCAAACTTACCCGCTTCAAAGAGTTCACTGGCTCGCGTGTTGTGCGCCATGTACAACCGCTTGCGAAGTTCAGAGCTCTTCGCATACTGCATCACCGGCAGATAACAAGGCATTTTGAGCGTGAGCTTGTAGCCGGGTTTGCCATCTTTCTCAGCGAGTTGGCGTGCCGTAGATTTCACGTCATTTGGCAAACCATCTAACTCTTCCTCAGCCGCAAAGTAAGCAAAGGCCTCGGTCGAATCCAAGGTGTTTTCGCTGAACTTTTGCGAGAGCTCTGAGAGCCGCGTTTGAATCGCCGCAAACCGCTCCTTGGCCGCGCCCTGCAGCTCCGCGCCACCGAGCTTGAAGCTGCGTAGCGCATTGCTATGCGCCTTCTTCTGCTCAGCATTGAGCGAAGTCGGTGAAATAGCTTTGTATTTCGCAAACAGCCGCTCATCCGAGCCCAGCGCCGTATAAAACTCACTCACCGAAGCCAGCTTCTCGTTATAAGCCGCCCGCAGCTCCGGCGTATCCGCCACCGAATTCAAATGGCTCACAGCACCCCAAGCACGGGAGAGCTTCTCAGTCTGCACATCCAGCGTGCCAGAGAGCTTTTTCCAGTCAGCAGGAAAGTCAGCTTGCGTGGCAGTATCCAACGCAGTTTTTGCCTGCGCAATGAGCGCATCCACCGCCTCAGCCACATGGCTAGGCTGGATCGCTGCGAATTGAGGAAGATCAGAAAAATCGAGGAGAGGATTGGTAGTCATCACAGTCAGATAGGGTTTACTTCAGCCAGTTCAATTGCGCATTCAATCTCGTCAATAATCGGCCTCAATCCCGCCCCATCTTCTTCACCGATTTCATCTTCGGCTTCGCGCGCTTGACGGTGCCGCCGCGTGTGATGCGTTCGTTGCCTAGGACGCGCAGGGTTTTGACTTCGCGGCGACCTGTGCTGCGGCTGGTCTTGGCGAATTTGACTTCTTTTGGGCCGCGCATGCGGGCCTCATCGTCGCCGTATTTGCGCTCTTTCTCAGGCATGGGGCGCCAGAGCACGAGGAGTTTGCCGATGTGTTGGATGGGGGCGCAGCTTAGATCGTCGCAAAGCTTGAGATAGGCGACTTCGCGTGCGGCGCGATCATCGCCTGTCACTCTGACTTTGATCAAGCCATGCGAATTGAGCGCGGAGTCGATCTCTTTTTGCACGCCGGGGGTGAGGCCGTCATTGCCGATGATGACGACGGGGTCGAGGTGATGTGCGTCGGCGCGATGCGCTTTGCGCTCTTGGATGGTGAGTTCGATTTTTGGCATGGTGGCTTGATTCTGAGGCAAAGTGGCCTCTCGTGGGACAATTATCCCTTGCGCAGCTCAATTCCCCCATGAAAATCAAGTCTAAAAAAGTCAATAAAGCGTGGTTTAACGACCATATCAACGATCCTTACGTCAAGATGGCCAAAAAGGATGGCTACCGCGCGCGCGCTGCTTACAAACTCAAGGAGATTGACGAAACTTTGAAGCTCTTGAAGCCCGGCCAAGTGATCGTGGATTTGGGCTCAGCGCCCGGCGCTTGGAGCCAGTATGCGCGGCGCAAGATGGCACCGAAAGACGAGGCGGCAGGCAAAGGCGGCGGCGCGGCGGTGGGTGAATTGAACGGCGTGATCATCGCTTTAGACATCTTGCCGATGGAGGCGATTGAGGGCGTGCAATTCATTCAAGGGGATTTCTCGACCGATGAAGTGTTGCAAGAGCTGCTCTCAAAAGTAGAGCAGTCTGCACAGATTCCAAGCCGGCCAGAGGATGAAAAAGCCTTGAAAGTGCGAGATTTAAGAGTGGTGGACTTGGTGATCAGCGATATGGCGCCCAATCTCTCCGGCGTGGCCTCTTCAGATTCCGCTCGCGTGGCTGAGCTCATTGAATTGGCCGTGAATTTTGCGCAAATCACGATGAAACCGGAAGGCACGCTGATCGTCAAACTCTTCCACGGCAGCGGCTACAGCCAGATCGTGGAAATGTTTAAAAAGACCTTCAAAGTCGTCAAGCCGATCAAGCCCAAGGCCAGCCGGGATAAATCGGCGGAGACGTTTTTGGTGGGCATGGGTTTGAAGCCTGCTTCGCTGAAATCCCACGAAAAACCCGTTTAGAGCGGCAAAAACACGCATTCCCTAAGGTTTCATAGGCAAAGCGCCCGGGCGCGGTGCTTGAAAAGCCTAAAATGAAGCCCATCTTTGATCAATGAAGCGGGAAGCTGTCTTCTCGCATGGAGTGTTCTCTTGAACAACAACAACCAATGGTTTTCTAAAGTCGCCGTCTGGCTCGTGATTGCGCTGATCCTGTTCACCGTTTTCAAGCAATTTGAAAACCGCGTGAGCCCGGCTGGCCCGCAGGTGCTGTATTCGCAGTTCATCGACGATGTGCGCGGCGGCAAGATCAAAAAAGTGGAGATTCAGCGCGCCCCGGGCAAGCCCTCGGTCATTGCTGTCGTTCCGAAAGACGGTGCACGCTACTCTTTGGTCGATCCTGGTGATTATCAGCTGGTCAATGATCTCGTGAAATACGGTGTGGAATTCAACGCCGCTGCGCCTGAAGAAGGCTCCTTCCTGCTCTCCATCTTGATCAACTGGGCACCGATGTTGCTCTTCATCGGCGTGTGGATTTATTTCATGCGGCAGATGCAAGGCGGTGGCAAAGGCGGCGCGTTCAGCTTCGGCAAATCCAAAGCGCGCATGCTTGATGAAAACAACAACACCGTCACGTTTGCTGACGTGGCCGGCTGCGATGAAGCCAAAGAAGAAGTCAAAGAAGTGGTGGACTTTTTGAAAGACCCCGGGCGCTTCCAAAAGCTGGGCGGGCGCATTCCGCGCGGCCTGCTCCTGGTTGGCCCGCCCGGCACTGGTAAGACACTTCTCGCCAAATCGATTGCTGGTGAGGCGAAAGTGCCTTTCTTCTCGATATCTGGCTCAGATTTCGTAGAAATGTTCGTTGGCGTAGGCGCATCGCGTGTGCGCGATATGTTTGAAAACGCGAAGAAAAATGCACCTTGCATCATCTTTATTGACGAGATCGATGCGGTAGGCCGCCAGCGTGGCGCGGGTCTGGGCGGTGGTAACGACGAGCGCGAACAAACGCTCAATCAAATGCTGGTGGAGATGGATGGCTTTGAAACCAATCTCGGCGTGATCGTGGTGGCTGCCACCAACCGGCCAGACATTCTGGACGCTGCCTTGCTGCGCCCCGGCCGTTTTGACCGTCAGGTTTATGTGACACTGCCCGATATCCGTGGCCGCGAGCAGATTCTTAACGTTCACATGCGCAAAATCCCCATGGGCCAAGACGTGAGCCCCAGCGTGATCGCACGCGGCACACCCGGCATGAGCGGCGCTGATTTGGCTAACCTTTGTAACGAAGCCGCATTGATGGCCGCGCGCCGCAATGCCCGCGTGGTGGAGATGCAAGATTTTGAGAAAGCCAAAGACAAGATCCTCATGGGCCCAGAGCGCAAGAGCATGATCATGCCCGAGGAAGAGCGCCGCAATACCGCGTATCACGAAAGTGGCCACGCCCTCATTGGCCGCCTGCTGCCCAAATGTGATCCGGTGCATAAAGTCACCATCATCCCGCGTGGCCGTGCGCTTGGCGTGACGATGAGTCTGCCTGAGAAAGATCGCTACAGCTACGACAAAGAATTCATGCTGAATCAAATCGCCATGCTCTTTGGTGGCCGCATCGCAGAAGAAGTGTTCATGAACCAAATGACCACTGGCGCAAGCAATGACTTTGAGCGCGCGACATCGATTGCTCGCGACATGGTGACTCGCTACGGCATGACAGAAGCGCTTGGCCCCATGGTGTATGCCGAAAATGAAGGCGAAGTGTTCCTCGGCCGCAGCGTGACGAAGACGACCAATATGAGCGAAGTCACCATGCAAAAGGTGGATGCGGAAGTGCGCAAAATCATCGATACGCAATACGCCTTGGCACGCAAACTTATCGAAGAGCACAGCGACAAAATGCACACCATGGCCAAAGCTTTGCTCGAATGGGAAACGATTGACATTATCCAGCTCGATCAAATCATGTCTGGCCAACCCCTGACTGCCCCGAAAGACTGGGTGCCCCGCAATCCATCGCAAGGTGGCGGCGATGGTGGCTCGGGAAGCGCGCCGGTGGCGACGCAGCCTGCGCCTACTGCGGCTTAAGCTTTACTGATTTAAATACGACTGAGATACAAAACATCCGGACGCGAAAGGCGCGAAAGTTACGCGAAACAAAGTACCAAAAAGAAAACTTCATTTTGAATTTCTTTTTGCGTCTTTTGCGTAACCTTTGCGTCTTTCGCGTCCGGATGTTTTTGCATTTCTGACTTTAACAATGTGGCACACGACCCGATTCGAAATTGATCTCACGCAGCCCAAAATCATGGGCATTGTGAATCTCACGCCGGATTCGTTTTCGGATGGGGGGCAGTTTGCGTCAACTTCCGCGGCATGCAAACATGCTGAGCAATTGATTCGCGATGGGGCAGATATTCTGGATCTGGGAGCGGAGTCTTCCCGCCCCGGTGCGCCGCCTGTGTCGTTACAAGACGAGCTAGCTCGCTTGATGCCCGTCTTGAAAGAAGCCGTGAAGCTCGGTGTACCGATCAGTGTGGACACGTACAAGCCGCAAGTGATGCAAGCTGCACTCGATGCGGGGGCGGACATCATCAATGACATTTGGGGCTTTCGCCGCGTGGACGCGAATTTAAGCGCCGCGCAAGTGGTGATGGATCATGGCCGCTGCGGGCTCGTGATGATGCATATGCATCGCGATCCGCAGACGATGCAGCTCGATCCCTTGCCTGAAAGCGAAGATGTGGTGCAGCGTGTCAAGAATGATTTACTATCATTTCATGAGCGCCTTGCGCAGGTTCCATGCCGGCAATCAGCCCATTTCGACCTTAAAGCTCGCCTTTTGATCGATCCCGGCATTGGTTTCGGCAAAACGGTCGCGCAGAATTTTGCGTTGCTCGCTCGACAACGTGAGCTTCTCGATTTGGGTTTTCCGCTGCTCGCCGGTTGGTCGCGCAAATCATCGCTCGGCGCTGTCACAGGCTTGCAAGAGGCAAAAGATCGCATGGTTCCCAGCGTGGCCGCTGCGCTGCTGGCGCTGGAGCGCGGCGCGAGTGTGCTGCGGGTGCATGATGTGCGTGAGACGGTGCAGGCCATGAAGGTCTGGCGTGCTGCTCAATCAGCTGTGAATTGATTGTTTCAACACTATTATTTTCGTAGCGCTCCGCGCAGATTCCTTGCCGGCGATCTGCCGTTTTTCCTCTAAAATCAGTGCATAAAGCAGTCACAAACCTAGCATCATGAGCAGACAATACTTCGGCACAGACGGCATTCGCGGCACGGTCGGCCAAGCGCCCATCACCCCAGATTTCATGCTGCGGCTGGGGCATGCGGTCGGTCGCGTATTGCGCCGCGCCGAGAGCCGTCCCACAGTCCTCATCGGCAAAGACACGCGCATCTCCGGCTACATGCTTGAATCTGCGCTGGAGTCTGGCTTCAATTCAGCGGGCGTGGATGTCGTGCTCCTCGGCCCCTTGCCCACGCCCGGCGTGGCTTATCTCACCCGCGCCCTGCGAGCCAACCTGGGCGTGGTGATCTCCGCCAGCCATAACGCGTATCCCGACAACGGCATCAAATTCTTCAGCGCACAAGGCACGAAGTTGCCAGATGCTTGGGAGCTCGCCGTAGAGGCTGCCTTAAAAGAAGAGCCCGTCTGGGAAAAGAGCAGCGCCCTCGGCAAATCGCGTCGTTTAGACGATGCTGCTGGCCGCTACATCGAATTCGCCAAGAGCACGTTTGCGAATGACCTCACGCTCAAAGGCCTCAAAATCGTCGTCGATGGCGCGAATGGCGCAGCCTATCAAATCGCCCCCAAAGTCTTCCACGAGCTCGGCGCAGAAGTCATATCAATAGGCTGCGAGCCCAATGGCACCAACATCAACGACGGCGTGGGCGCGACGCATCCAGAAGCCCTGATCCGCGCCGTCAAAGCCAATCACGCGCACTACGGCATCGCGCTTGATGGTGATGCAGATCGCTTGCAAATCGTCTCCGCCGATGGCCGCTTGTTCAATGGCGATGAAGTGCTCTATCTCATGGTCAATGAGCGTTTGCAGCGCGGTGATAAAGTCGATGGAGCCGTCGGTACGTTGATGACCAACATGGCCGTCGAAGTCGCCCTCAAAGCCAAAGGCGTCAAGTTCGTCCGCGCCAAAGTCGGTGATCGCTACGTGCTGGAAGAACTACAAAGAAACGGCTGGCTCCTCGGCGGCGAAGGCTCCGGCCATTTGCTGGCTCTGGACAAACACACCACCGGCGACGGCATCATCTCCGCCCTGCAAGTGCTGCAAGCCGTGCAGCGCAGTGGCAAATCGCTCGCCGAGCTGCTCGGCGATGTGAAGCTCTTTCCGCAGGAGCTAATCAACGTTCGCCTCAAGCCCGGCCAAGACTGGAAGGCCAACGCCAAGTTAGCGCCCACTCAGGCAGAAATCGAGCAGCAACTGGGTGTCAATGGCCGCGTCCTCATCCGCGCCAGTGGCACTGAGCCGATCGTGCGTGTGATGGTAGAAGCTCAGGATGCAACACTAGCGAGAAGCTGCGCTCAACGGTTGGCCGACGTGATTTCTCGGGCATAAACCTCCTCATTGACGAAACGGCCTGCGCATAGCAGGCCGTTTTGCTGTGCTTGGTTGAAAAATGAGCGCTGGCCATGCACCACAAAAGTGTATACACTTTGGCATGTGAATTGCATACAAAACACGGTGTAGCGCCGTTGGGTGCTATCCATTCGGTCATCCGTCAACTTGGAGATTCGCTCATGCTCACTCGTCGCACTTCCCTCGCCTACACGGGCGCCCTCGGTGTTTTGTCCCTCAGCGGCGAGGCTTTCGCTCAAGCCAAATACCCCGATCAGCCCATCAAATTCATCGTTGCCCTGCCTGCCGGTGGCAGCGTAGACATGATCGCCCGCACCCTCGGCCAGAAACTCAGCACGGCTTTGGGGCAGCCTGTCGTGGTGGACAACCGGGGCGGCGGCTCTGGCCAGATCGGTATGCCATTGGTGGCCAAAGCCGCGCCAGACGGGTACACGCTCACCGTCTCGCCTGCCTCTTTCCTCACGACGAACAGGAGCGTCTTCAAAGCCTTGCCTTACGACCCAGAAGCTGATTTCCAGCCGATCTCGCGCCTGGTAAATCAGCCCATGGTGATGATCGTCAAAGACAAGGTTAAATACCCCACAGTCGCCGCCTTCATCGCTGCCGCGAAAGCCAACCCCGGCAAGCTTACCTACGCATCTTCCGGCGACGGCAGCCCCCAGCACTTGGGCGGTCTGATGTTTGAATCGCGCACACAAACCAAGCTCCTGCATGTGCCCTACCGTGGCGGCGCATTGGCCATCAACGACACGATTGCCGGCACAGTCGATGCCATGTTCGCCGTGATGCCCGAAGCCGTACCGCATGTGAAAGCTGGCACGCTAAACGCGCTTGGCGTGATGAGCCCCACCCGCTCGCCCGTCTTCCCCCAAGTGCCCACGATGCAAGAAGCTGGCGTGGCCAACCTCACCCTCTCCGCATGGATGGCCTTGCTCGCCCCCGCCAAAACCCCGAAATCAATAGTCGATCAACTCAATAAGGCTGTCGTTGCAGCCTTTGATGCAGAGACGCGCGCAAAACTCGCCGAGAGCGGCATCGAGGTGGCGCTGAGCACTCCAGAAGATGTCCAACGCCTGATCGTGCAAGACACCAAAATTCATGCAGATTTGGTGAAGGCTGCGGGATTAGTGCCGCAGTAAAGCTATCTCAGCCAATAAAAGAAGCGGCCTGTACTTAGAGCACAGGCCGCTTTTTCTTGGAACAGTGCTGTGGCTTAGTGCAATGTCACCCCCGTCTTACTCTGCACAAACTCTTTTGTCACGCCATCCGCCAGCTCCACAATCTTCAGGCCTTCAGGCACCACATCAAACACACCCAAATCGGTGATGATGCGATCGACCACGCCCACGCCTGTGAGGGGGAGTGTGCAGGCGGGCAGGATTTTTAGGTCTTCTGTGCCGTCTTTCTTTTTGGCGACATGCTCCATGAGCACGATGACACGTTTGACACCGGCCACCAGATCCATCGCGCCGCCCATGCCTTTGACCATTTTTCCGGGGATCATCCAATTGGCCAGATCGCCCTTTTCGCTCACTTGCATTGCGCCGAGGATGGAGAGATTGATCTTGCCGCCGCGAATCATGGCGAAGCTGTCGTGGCTGCCGAAGATGCTACTGCCTTTGATGGTGGTCACCGTTTGTTTGCCGGCGTTGATCAGGTCTGCATCCACCTCGTCTTCCGTGGGGAAGGGGCCGATGCCTAGCATGCCGTTTTCGCTTTGCAGCCAGACTTCTTTGTCGGCAGGCACATGGTTGGCAACCAGCGTGGGGATGCCGATGCCGAGGTTGACGTAGAAACCGTCTTCGAGTTCACGGGCGGCGCGAGCGGCCATTTGGTCTTGGGTCCAAGGCATGATCAAACTCCTGCTTTCTCAGTAATCGTTCTTTTCTCTATGCGCTTTTCGGGCGTGGCATTGAGTACGATGCGGTGGACATAAATGCCAGGCAAGTGAATATCGTCTGGGGCTAGCTCGCCCGTCTCGACGATTTTTTCGACCTCGACGATACAGATTTTTCCGGCCATCGCAGCGGCTGGGTTGAAATTACGCGCCGTTAAGTTAAACCGCAAATTTCCTGATTTATCGGCCACATCCGCTTTCACCAAAGCCACATCGGGCAGCAGCGCGCGCTCCATCACATACGTCTCACCATCGAACTCGCGAAGCTCCTTGCCTTCGGCCACCAGCGTACCCACACCGGTCTTGGTGAAGAAAGCGGGAATGCCTGCGCCGCCGGCGCGCAGCTTCTCGGCCAGCGTGCCTTGCGGCGTGAATTCCAGTGCGAGTTCGCCTGCCAAATATTGGCGCTCGAATTCTTTGTTTTCTCCCACGTAGGAAGAAATCATTTTCTTGATTTGGCGGGTTTGCAGCAGCTTGCCGAGGCCGAAATCGTCCACGCCGGCGTTGTTGGAAATCGCGGTGAGATTCTTCACGCCAGAGTCACGCAGCGCATCAATCAGCGCCTCGGGAATGCCACAGAGGCCGAAGCCGCCCACGGCGATGAGCTGGCCATCGCGCACCACGCCTTGCAAAGCAGCGGCTGCGCTGGGATAGATTTTGTTCACGGGTTTGTCTCCAGAGTGCTTTACGCAGAATCCGTTACGATACTACGTAAAAGAATACGTAGAGTTTCGTAAGGTATTGGAGACAACGAGATGACTGTCATCGACTATCAAACAGCATTCGACCTCGCCCCCATTGGACTAGCGCTCTCGCGCGAGCGCGTGATGGTTGATTGCAATCAGGCGCTGTGCGAAATGTTTGGCACCAGCCGCGATCTGCTCGTGGGCCAGAGCTTTGCAATGCTCTACCCAAGCGTGCAGGAATACGAGCGCACCGGCGAGCGCATTGCGCCTTTGCTCGGGCAAGACGGCAAAAAAGGCCGCTATGCAGATGACCGCCTGATGAAGCGCATCAATGGCGAGCTGTTTTGGTGTCACGTCACAGGCCGCGCTTTGAACACGAAAAAACCGCATGAAGCGGGTATCTGGAGCTTTGAAGATCTCTCCGCCATGCGCCCCGTGAAAGCCGAGCTCACGCCGCGCGAGCGCGAGGTGGCGGCCTATTTGCTAGAGGGTCTCACAGCCAAGCAAACTGCTAAAAACCTCGGCATCAGCCACCGCACGGTAGAAATTTACCGCGCCCGACTGATGCGCAAGTACAAATCACACACCACGGCGGATTTGGTCCATAAACTGATGGCGGGATGAGCATGGATTGCGAATAAAAAGAAATGAGATATATTTTCGCAACTAATTACATACATTGTTTTCTCGGCAACCAAGGATCAATATGCCAAAACTAAACGATAAAACACAAGCCATACATCTTTGTGCTGCAATTTCCTTGCTGCTGTGTACCGCTGCAGTCGCAGAACCGGATGAAGACAAGCTCGGAAAAAGTCAAAATTATCCTGTCGCTACAAATAGAGCAGATTTTCGAACGCCTGTCTTCCGCGTTGGCACTTGGAGCAATATTGATCAAGTTCCAAATTTCGCGACGCGTGTTGCTGGAAACGATCCAGCAGCGATCAAAGCTTTGCCAAAGTTCGCCAATCCACCTACGATGGCTTATACCCATCGTAATCTCCGCTACAGCATTCAAGACTATCTCGACAAGCAGCGCACGACTGGGCTGCTGATTATGAAAAATGGGCAAATCGTTGCCGAGCACTACCGCTATGGCCGCAACGACACTCAACGATTCTTTTCTTTCTCGATGTCTAAGAGTTTGTTGGCGATGCTTTATGGCGTTGCTCTAGAGAAGAAAATCATCACCTCTTTGGATGACCTGGCCGAAAAATATGTGCCCGAGCTAGCAGGCAGCGCCTATGGGCAAACCTCATTGCTTCATCTGATGCGCATGTCTTCAGGCATCAAATTCACCGAGCGGTATGACGGCACAGATGATATTGCCCGCCTAGGGCGTGCTCTCGCGGGAGGGGGCTCTGAAAGCCCTGTCGCCGTGTTGCGCTCTTTGCAGGAGCGCCATAGCCCTGCAGGTGAAAAATTTGTATATGCCAGTGGTGAGACAGCCATTTTGGGAATGGCGCTTAGCGCGGCTGCAAAGCGAAATCTCAGTGAGCTGACTTCTGAATGGATCTGGAAGCCCATCGGTGCTGAGCGCGATGGGCTGTGGGCGCTATCTGCCGCTGGACAAGAGCAGGCGATGGGGGGCTTTGCTGCCACTTTGCGAGATTGGGGGCGCTTAGGTATGCTGATCGCTACTGATGGCAAAGTGGGCGATTCTCAAGTAATCCCTAAGGAGTATTTGCTCAATGCCACAGACGCTGCTAAGCAGCCCCGCGCATTCGCTCCGAAAGTTGCCACCAATTACCTCGGCTATGGTTATCAAATTCGTATCTTGCCGATGCGAGAGCGCACTATTGGTTTTACAGGCATACACGGCCAATGGGTGTATGTTCAGCCTTCTTCAGGTATCGTGATGGTGCATACCGCCGTGTTTGAGCATGCTGGAGGCGCTGCCGATCCTGCGCCACATATCGAGCTGGATGCGCTTTGGCGAGGTGTGCTCACCAGCCTTGGCGGCAGCACCCGAGAATGATTTAACGCAATGCTGGCAACGCCCGCGCTGCTTTGAAAGCGCCTTCGCCAATCGCCGCACCAAAGCGCTTGGCCAAGCGCTCGGCCACGTTTTCACGCTTGGTGTAATCGACCAAGTCTTCTGCCTTGATCACATCGCGCGCCACGGAATCGAGTGTGCCTAAGCTATCTGCCAAGCCCATCTCAATGGCTTGCTGCCCGCTCCAAAAAAGCCCGCTGAACATCTCAGGGGTTTCTTTGAGCTTCTTGCCGCGCCCGGCTTTCACGGTATCTATAAATTGCTTGTGAATTTGATTGAGCATGCCTTGCGCATGCTGCTTTTGCGGCTCGGTTTGCGGGCTGAAGGGATCGAGAAAACCTTTGTTTTCCCCCGCCGTCATGAGGCGACGCTCCACGCCAAGCTTTTCCATCAGGCCTGTGAAGCCAAAGCTATCCATCAGCACGCCAATGGAGCCAACTATTGATGCCTTGTCCACATAAATCGCGTCAGCCGCCACAGCGATGTAGTACGCGGCGCTGGCGCAGGTTTCCTCGACGACCGCGTAAATTGGCTTCTTATGAATCGCTTTCAAGCGGCGGATTTCATCGTTGATCATGCCCGCCTGCACAGGGCTGCCGCCCGGAGAATTGATGAGCAACACAATGCCTTGCGCTGAGTTATCTTCAAACGCACTTTTGAGCGCGCTCACCACATACTCCGCACTCGCATCACTGCCCGAGGCGATCTCGCCACGAATCTCAATCACCGCTGTGTGCGTGGTGCTGCTGGCGGCGCTTGTGGCGCTTTTCGAGGGCCCAAAAACAATCCACGCCATCACCACAAAAAATGCCAGCCATGCCAGCCGCACAAATGTTTTCCAGCGGCGCGTGGCTTTTTGCTCGTTGAGCGCGGCAAAGGCTAGTTTTTCCAGCGTCGCGCGCTCCCAACCAGGTGCATCAGTCGCTCCTTTTTTTGTAGCGGCTTGCGCAGATTCTATGCCGGCTACATCGGTGTTTTGCTGATGTTTCTTCAAAGATTCGTAAAGCGCGGCGTCCATATCGGATGGTGCGGCTGCTTTGTCTTGCGGGTTAGGGGTGTCGTTCATTTCGCTATTGTCCAGTAAATCCTGCTGGCGGACTCGCTGTTAAATCAGAGTGATGAGAAGCGAATGATATATGTATGCGCCATCAGTGTTTGTCATGTCTGCCTTGACCAGTTTCTTTGTTGATTTCAAAGCCTTCTTCGCTTTTGTGGAGCAGCTTGAATCGCGTTCCCATTGCTGAGACCGAGCGCTGATGAAGCGTGGACAGACGATCCTCATTCAATAGCAAGTGGCAACACCGCTTGCCCGGTGATCCATCTATTCCTTGGCAAAATCGCATACTTTCGGCCTACAATGGTTTGAAACTATTACTGCTATGCCAACTGTCGTTTTCTGTGATTTGGTCGGATCGACTGGGCTGTTTGAGAAGCTCGGCGATACCACGGCCTCGCATTTGGTCACGCAGCTCAACAATGCGCTGGGGCGCGCCATCACGCAGTTTGAAGGCCGCGTGGTGAAGACTTTGGGGGATGGAGTTTTTGCAGTCTTTCCTCAAGAAGAGCAAGCAGTGAGCGCGTGCTGCGAAATTCAGCGCGAGTTGATGGAGCGGCCTTTGATGCTGTTTGCCGATGAAAAGCTGGCGGTGAGTTCGGGCACGTTTCGCAGCCTGCGCATTGAGCTGCAAATCGGCATGGAATCCGGCGAGGTGGTGGAGATCAACGGCGATTGCTATGGCGATGCGGTCAACAGCGCGGCTCGCTTGGCCGATTTAGCGGGCGCGCGGCAAATCCTCACCAGCCAGCGTGTGTACGATGCTCTGCCCGACAGCCGCCACAGCGAGCTGAGCAGTTTGGGGCCGATGTTTTTGCGCGGTAAAGATGAGACCACGACTGTATATCGCATCAACTGGCAAAAGAAGAGTGCGATTGATCCTGATGCCACGATGCTGGGCGTATCGTTCAAAGAAGCGCTGCGCACGCAAGAGCTGCAATTGAGCTTTGGAGAGCAGACGGTGAAGCTCCAGCAAAGCGGCAGTACGATCAAAGCGGTGCAGATGGGGCGCGCGAATACCTGCGAGCTGGAGGTGAGCGATCCACGCGTCTCACGCACGCACGCTAGCGTGCAGGTGCGGGGCAATCAGTTTGTGCTCACCGATGCATCGAGCTATGGCACATGGGTGTATGTGGGCGGGCAGAGCGAGCCTTTGGTGCTGCGCCGCACGGATTGCGTGCTCGTGGGCGAAGGCGAGATTTCGCTGGGCTGCGAGCGCACGGCGGAGAATGCGGCCGTCGTGCGGTTTAGCGTACAGGGCTGATGGGCCGTTTGCGCGACAATACTGGGTTTGAGTCTGACAAGGCCAAGGAAGGCCGCAATTCTGTATGAAAAATCTTGACCCCCGCGCCGCTTGGGAGCAATTGCAGCGCACGCCGGATGCGCTGTTTGTCGATGTGCGCATGGAAATCGAATCGCTTTACGTCGGCCGCCCGCCCGGTGTGGTCAACATCGCTTGGTATGAATACCCTGAGCTCACGCCTCAGCCCGATGCCTTTGTGGCAGCAGTGGAGCGCGAAGCTGGGCGCAAAGATCGCCCCGTGTATCTGATCTGCCGAAGTGGCAAGCGCACCGTGGATGCGGCCAAGGCGCTGGATGCGGCTGGCTTTACCGATGTTACGAACATCACCGAGGGCTTTGAAGGTGAGCTGGATGAGAAATTTCATCGCTCCACCCATTCCGGCTGGCGCTTTCATAGCCTGCCCTGGGAACAAATGTAGTCCCCTCTTGAAATCCTGCGAGCAAGCCTTAACTCTTGCTCGTTTTTGTTTTTCTTTCACGATTCACCATGAGCAAACAAACCCCCAAACAAACGATGGCTTTCCAAGCCGAAGTCGCCCAACTGCTGCACCTCGTCACGCATTCCCTGTACTCCAACAAAGACATCTTCCTGCGCGAGCTGATCTCCAATGCATCAGACGCGTGCGACAAGCTGCGCTTCGAAGCCATCCAAGATGGCAAGCTCTATGAAGACGCGCCGAACCTAGAAGTGCGCGTGAGCTTCGATAAAGACGCGAAAATTTTGACCATCGCTGACAACGGTATTGGCATGAGCCAGCAAGAGGCCGTGGACAACCTTGGCACGATTGCCAAGAGCGGCACCAAAGAATTTGTGGGCAAACTTGCCGATGCACAAAAATCCCAAGCCAAAGATGAAGGCTCACTGATCGGCCAATTCGGCGTGGGCTTTTATTCAGGCTTCATCGTGGCCGACAAAATGGTGGTGGAGACGCGCCGCGCGGGCTTGAAGCCGGAAGAGGGCGCACGCTGGACGAGCGGCGGCACGGGCGATTTTGAGATTGAGACCATCACCAAACCCCAGCGCGGCACGAGCATCACGCTGCACTTGCGCGAAGATGCGCTGGAATACGCTGGCACTTGGAAGCTCAAAGAAATTATCAATAAATATTCAGACCACATCAGCCTGCCCATCATGATGGAAAAGGAAGAGTGGAAAGAAGGCGAGCCGATTGACGCTGCTGATCCTGCCAAAGGCACCAAGGGCGGCGGTATGGTCAAAACCGGCGAATGGGAAAAAATCAACGCCGCGGCCGCGCTTTGGACGCGCCCGAAGAAAGACATCACGCCAGAGCAATACAACGAGTTCTACAAGAACATTTCCTACGATCAGGAAGCGCCTCTTGCGCACACCCACAACAGAGTCGAAGGCAGCACGGAGTACACGCAGCTCTTGTATCTGCCCAGCAAAGCACCGTTTGATTTATGGAATCGCGAGAAGAAAGCCGGCATCAAGCTCTATGTGAAGCGCGTCTTCATCATGGACGATGCCGAGAGCCTGATGCCCACCTATCTGCGTTTCGTCAAAGGCGTGGTCGATTCAGCAGACTTGCCGCTCAACGTGAGCCGAGAAATCCTACAAGAAAGCCGCGACACGCGCACCATCCGCGAAGGCAACACCAAGCGCGTGCTTTCCATGCTGGAAGATTTGGCCAAGCACGATAGTCACGCCACATCCGCTGATGCAAAGGAAGTCACTGACGTCGTCGATGAAGCCGACAAAGCCAAAGAAGGCAAATTCACGGCCTTCTATTCAGAATTCGGCTCGGTGCTCAAAGAAGGCTTGGGCGAAGATTTCGCCAACCGCGAACGCATCGCCAAGCTGCTTCGCTTCTCGTCTACCAGCTTTGATACCGCCACAGTGAGCCTCGCGGATTACAAAGCCCGCATGAAAGAAGGCCAAGAGGCGATTTACTACATCACAGCAGATACACTCGCTGCTGCCAAGAGCAGCCCGCAGCTCGAAGTCTTCAAGAAAAAAGGCATCGAAGTGCTGCTGATGACAGATCGCGTGGATGAATGGGCGCTCTCGCATCTGAACGAGTTTGATGGCACACCCATGCAATCCGTGGCTAAAGGTGCAGTCGATCTAGGCAAGCTCCAAGACGAAGAAGAAAAGAAAAAAGCCGAAGAAGCCGCAGAGTCTTCCAAAGAGCTGATCGCCAAACTCAAAGAAGCCTTGAAAGGTAAAGCCGAAGACGTTCGCGTGACCACTCGCTTGGTCGATTCTCCTGCATGCCTCGTGGTGAAAGACGATGGCGGCATGAGCCTGCAACTCGCCCGCATGCTCAAGGCGGCTGGCCAAAGTGCGCCGGAGGTGAAGCCTGTGCTGGAAGTCAACGTTGAGCATGCTTTGGTAAAGCGCCTGAGCACCGACGGCGTACATTTCAACGATCTTGCGCACATCGTGTTTGATCAAGCTTTACTTGCCGAAGGCGGCTTGCCCGATGATCCTGCGGCTTATGTGAAACGTGTCAATGCTTTGCTGGTGTAATGCTATCGATTCGATAGCATGTTGCGCAATAAATGCGCCGGCTAAGTGCCAATTTCGACCTGATTTGTGCTCTTCACGGTCGTTTGAGTGCTAGGCGCGCCGCTTCCACCTGCGCACGATGGCTGCAGCCTTCCAGATGATCGTTGACCACACCCATGGATTGCATCATGGCGTACATGGTGGTGGGGCCGACGAAATTGAACCCCATTTTGCGTAGCGTTTTGCTCAGCGCTTGAGATTGCTCGGTTTGGCCGAGGGTGCTAGCGATTTCGGGGGTGATCTTGGGTGGCCGTTGTTTGGCGGTGGGCTCGTGAGACCAGATGAGTTTGGCCAATGCGCCAGCGCCTTGGGTGTCGATCAAATCGCAGACTTTCTGCGCGTTGTTGATGGCAGACTCGATCTTGCCGCGATGGCGGATGATGCCTGCGTCTTGCACGAGGCGCTCCACATCTTTCTCGGTGAAGCGAGCGACTTTTTCAAAATCGAATTGTTTGAATACCTCACGGAAGCGATCACGTTTGCGCAAGATCGTGATCCAGGAGAGACCCGCTTGAAAACCTTCGAGTGTGATTTTTTCAAAGAGGCGGCGCTCATCCATCACCGGCATGCCCCATTCGTGATCGTGGTAATGGATGTAATCGGCAAAAGTATCGCCTTCGCCGCACCATGAGCAGCGGTGTTTACCATCGGCGTGTTCGATGAGTGAGAGTGGCATGATTTGAGTTTACTCTTGCAAAAGATGTTGCTTTGCCGCTGCGATCACGGCGACTGTGAGTCGAGCGGCCTGTGCGGATTCGCGCTGCCAATGATGCCAATACAAAGGCACATCGATATGCTGCCCCGGAAACAGATCAACGAGACGGCCTGCTTCGATCTCACCGCGCCATTGCAAACGCATCTGCACATCGGCCTGCAAACCCCAACCCAGGCTTTGCAGCATGGCTAGGTGATAGGCATCGCCTGCAGGAAAGTAGTGGCGTGGGTAGGAAGCATCTTTCAACTTGAAGGCGTCTTTCAAGAAGCGATCTTGCAAATGGTCTTTGGGGTTGAAGCACAGCGCGGGAATTTGCAAGAGCGCGGGCGCATTGGATTTGCGTTTGAGCGCACGCAATTGCTTGGCAAGCGCAGGGCTGCCTAGGCAGTGATAGCGCATCGTGCCCAGCGGTTCGGCGGTACAACCGCGCAGGGGCTTGGGCAGATCAGTCACGCAGCCAAGCACATCACCGTTTTGCAGCCACTGCAAGGTATGCTCCTGATCATCCACGACGCTGTGCAGTAGCAGGCGATGCGTTTGCAAGGTGGCCTGCACACCCGGCAAAAACCACGAGGCCAGCGAATCGGCGTTGACCGCGACAGGCAGTGCGAGCCATTGCGAAACATCCTGCGGTGAGGCCAAGCGCTCGGCCAAATCGGCTTCGAGCAAGCGAGTGCGGCTGATGTGAGCGAGCAGCACTTGGCCGGCGCGAGTAGCTTGCGCAGTTTTGCCGCGTATGAGCAGGCGTTGGCCAAGTTGGGTTTCTAGGGCTTTGATGCGAATGCTCACTGCTGCAAGCGTGAGGCGCAATTGTTTGGCGGCAATGGTGAGACTTCCCGTTTGCACAGTGGCGGCAAAGGCTTCAAGCTGTTTGGCATCTAACATCATTGTATTAAATCATTTTTAACTTAATTGATAAATAGTTAATTTCATTTGATTTTAAAAATTCCCATCCACAATCCATCTCATGAACATTTTTCTCTCGGGCATGTTGCTCAGCCTATCTCTCATCGTGGCCATCGGCCCGCAAAATGCGCATGTGCTCCGCATGGGGCTGTTGCGCTCGCATGTGGGCATCACGATTGCGGCTTGTGCGATCACGGATTTTCTACTCATCTGTATTGGCGTGATGGGATTGGCCAAGCTGGGTGAGCTCTCACCGCATATCAATGCAGCCTTGGTGGGGGCAGCGATTTTATTTTTGATCAACTATGGCTGGCAAGCCGCCAAGAGAGCTCGGCTTCCAGCGCAGCAGGGCTTGCGGGCGGCTCAGCAAGATGCGCCTCAGAGCTCTGGCGCGGCAGTGTCTAGTGCCTTGGCGTTCTCCTGGCTCAATCCTCACGCCTGGATTGACACGGCCGTGATCATCGGCACGGCATCGCTGGCTTACAGCGCGCCGAGCAATTGGATATTCGGCATGGGCGCAGCTTTGGGCTCCGCGCTTTGGTTTGTGACGCTAGGCTTGGGTGCAGCGGCGATGGCGAGACAACTTGCCCACCCGAACGTGTGGCGCGCGATTGACGTGCTCGTGGTGATCACAATGTGGGGGACGGCTGCATGGCTGGCGTATGGGTTGATCAAACCCTAAGCTTGCGCCATACGTTGAAACAAGCCACCCGGCAACCGCGCCACTTCACCCAGCAGCTCCCATTCAAGCAACTGCACTTGCAATTGGGCAGCGGGAATTCCCGTGCGATCAATCAGAGCATCTAGACTGATGGGGTCATGCCCGAGGGCATCCAAAAGTGGATCTTCTGACGCATTTTCTGAGTCTTTTGAGCCACAGGCCGGCATAGAATCTGCGCGAAGCGCTCCTGAAATCATAGTGTGGGCTAACTGTGTTGAAGGCTTGATGGGCAGCTCTTCGATTACATCTTGAGCGCTTTCTACGAGTTTTGCGCCTTGCTTGATCAAGTGATGGCAGCCTTTAGCTTGGGGGCTGTGGATCGAGCCGGGGATCGCGAAAACGTCTTTGCCTAAATCTAAAGCTTGCCGTGCAGTAATCAGTGAGCCGGATTGAATGGCCGCTTCCACCACGAGTGTGCCTTGCGTGAGCGCGGCAATGATGCGGTTGCGGCGAGGGAAGTTTTCTGCCAGTGGCGGTGTGCCAATCGGGAATTCAGAAATGATCAGGCCATGCTGCACGATGCGATGCGCCAAATCATGGTGGCGTTTCGGGTACACGCGATCCAGGCCTGTGCCAACGACAGCAACGGTGGAGCCCGCAGCACTGCCAAAATCATGTTGCGCATCTAGCGCACCTTCATGTGCCGCACCATCGATGCCAAGCGCCAAACCACTGACGATATGCATGCCCGATTGGGCAAAAGCCTTGGCAAAGCTACGTGCGTTGCCTAAGCCCTGCGGTGTGGCGTTTCGGCTGCCAACGATAGCTATATCGTCTGCAGCTTCTTTCGCCGCGATGTGCTCATACACAGCCCGCGCGCCCGTCACATAGAGCAAGATGGGTGGATCGGGCAATTGCAGCAAGGCTTTGGGATAGTTGCTATCAGCCAAGCTCACAACCGTACGCCACGCGCCGTCAGTACTAGATAGCCAGTTCCAATTCGCTTCAATGAGCGCAGGCAATTCTTTACTGGGTGAGAGCAGGGCGTTGACTTGCGCCGGTTTCAAACCGACGCTGAGTGCCTGCTCGTTTTGTGAAAAAATCTTATCAGGAAGACCGAATGCCTTAAGAAGCCTTGTCGCCGTGAGCGAGCCAACGCCTTCTGCTGCAGACAAGCGCAGCCAAAGCCCAAGCTCCTCGCGCGTCATGCTGCCTGCGGAGAATTAGCGAGGATTGAGCAAACGATCGCCAACTTTTACGCCGTCATTGACTTGCAAGATCAGCGCGTAGGAGACTTTGTCAAACGTACGGAATACCATGGCCAGGCCATTGCGCTCATCAGGCAGTTTAATTTCTTGGCGAGGCGTGACGGTACTGTCAGTGACGGTGCGACCATCTTTGATGATCGCCAGCACATGGCCAACCTCTAATCCGTCGGCAGCGCCCTTGTTGAGGCTGACGACAGTGTTTTGCCCTGCGCGAGCCACGGCGTTGCCATAAATCGACATGACGCGCACGCCATCGATTGTGCGACCGGGTGCACGCGGCACATAGGCTGAGAATTCACGTTTAGGCTCGGGAAGCAAGCGATCACCGGCGCGCATCTCTTCTTTGTTGCCAGTGATATCAAAGGTCGCTGGTACGAGTTCTTTGGCCGTTTGACCGTCTTTACCCGTGACATCGCGCACGCTCTCGCCGCGGATCAGCTCTGCTGTACCCAAATACTGTGCCTCATAGGCCAAAATTTGTGATGTGGAGGGATCGCGCAGAGGCACGGCGTTGCGGTACACGCGGAAGACGAAGGGTGAATTCTTCTCTGTTGCCAAATCTTGTGGCTTCGTGGCACGCGCATAAACGCGGTCGCCTTTGGCGAACAAGATGCGCTCATTGTCCGAGCCCACCAAGCGAGGCGCATTGTCATGAGCGGCAGCGTCCACCAACAAAGGCTCAGCCAAGAAGGGCTCAATCAGGTTGCTGGCAATGGTGGGAATCGCAGCATCGGCCAAAGTGCCAAATCGTGTGCGAGGCGAGACTTTGACGGTTTGCAAACCACCCGTAGCGCCCGCAGCGCCAGCGCGCAACACAGCTCGTCCCGAGCTCTTATCCAGTGTGAGCACCTGGCCGGGATAGATCAAATGCGGGTTACGAATATCGTTGAGATTCATGCCCCACAGTTCGGGCCAGCGCCATGGCTGCTTGAGGTACAGACCTGAAATCGCCCAGAGCGTATCGCCGCTTTTTACGGTGTAGGTGTCTGGTGCATTCGCTGCCAGCTCATCGAGCGCCACGCCGGCTTGAGCCACACGTTGGGCTGTTGCTTTCTGTGCGGGTGTGGTGATATTTTGTGCAACGCCCAAGCTGGCAGACATGCTGACACAGGCGGCCACTAAGCCTAAAGCCAAAATTCGTTGCGGATGCTGGTGCTTCATGCGTGTTTTTCCACGAAGTTAAAACTAGAAATTACTGTCAATTTTGATCTTAACCCATTGATTTGGCAAGATTTCTTGATTTTTTTGATTCTACTAGAGCATCGAAAGGCCAGAAATATTGCGAAAATACATCATTTCCAGCTTCCTGAAGCCTTCGCACTGCATTTTTGGCCTTGACCCATGACCTCAGCTCAGATACTTCCCATTTTGACCTACCCCGATCCGCGTCTGCACAAAGTGGCCAAGCCGGTGGCAGCTGCCGCTGGTTTGGAGCCGCGCATTCAGCAGTTGGTTGCCGACATGCTCGCCACCATGTATGACGCGCAAGGCATTGGCCTCGCCGCCACGCAAGTCGATGTGCATGAACGCTTGATCGTGATTGATGTGAGCGAAGAGCGCAATGCGCCTTTGGTGCTGATCAATCCCGAGATTCTTTGGGCCAGCCCAGAGAAGGTAAAGGGCGACGAAGGCTGCCTCTCCGTGCCTGGCGTGTATGACGGTGTGGAGCGCAGCACATCAGTGCGCATCAAAGCGCTGGATGACAAAGGCGCATCGCGCGAGATCGAGGCGGATGGCTTGCTCGCCGTTTGTATTCAGCATGAGATGGATCATTTGATGGGCAAGGTGTTTGTGGAATACCTCTCGCCTCTGAAGCGCACGCGCATCAAGAGCAAGATGGCCAAGGCGGAGCGCGAAGCTGCGGGTCAACGCTGAGATGAAAATTATTTTTGCGGGCACGCCCGAGTTTGCACGGGTGGCTCTGGAGGCTTTGCACAAAGCCGGCCATGAGATCGCACTGGTGCTCACCCAGCCAGATCGCCCCGCTGGGCGCGGTATGAAACTGCAAGCTTTGGCCGTGAAGCAATTGGCTTTAGAGCATGGGATCAATGTGGCTCAGCCGCGCAGTTTGCGCTTGGATAGCAAGTATCCTGAGGAAGCCGCTGCAGCCAAACTTCAGTTGGAGGCAGTGCGTGCCGATGTGATGATCGTCGCCGCTTATGGCCTTATCTTGCCGCAATGGGTGCTCGATACACCGCGCTTGGGCTGCCTGAATATCCATGCGAGCCTCTTGCCACGCTGGAGAGGCGCAGCGCCAATTCATCGCGCGATTGAGGCGGGCGATAGCGAGACGGGCATCACCATCATGCAAATGGACGCGGGGCTGGATACTGGCGATATGCTGCTGATCGCGAGCCTTGCGATTGAGCCGCAAGACACCACACCCAGCCTGCACGACAAACTCGCAGCTCTGGGCGGTCGCTTGATCGTGCAAGCCCTGCAAGAGATGCCGCTCAAGCGAGTGCCGCAGCCGCAGCAGGGCATCACTTATGCGAACAAGATCGACAAAGCGGAGAGCGCCGTGAATTGGAAGCTGAGCGCGCCGCAGATTGAGCGCCGCATCCGCGCCTTTTCCCCATCGCCCGGTTGCTCCAGCGTGATGCGTGGTGAGCTGATCAAGCTGTGTGCAGCCCATGTTGTTAGTCACTCTCAAAATAATAGCGCCTTGCGCAGTATTCATGCCGGTGAGGGGGCTATTTCTCTGATCAATTCTGATGGCGTCGATGTTTTATGCGGCGAAGGCAGCGTATTGCGCATCACCGAGCTCCAGCGCGCGGGCGGCAAGCGCCTGAGTGCCGCAGAGTTTTTGCGCGGCTTCTCCCTGCAAGCGGGTGACAAGTTTGAGAGCGCCGCTTGAGCCAGCCAGACGACAAACAGCGGCGGTTTTGGCAACACCCTGAATTCAAAGAAGGCGCGCGCGCCATGCTGCCCGTCTCGCCGGGCATCGCCTCTTGGGGCTTGATGACAGGCGTGGCGATGATGAAATCTGGTCTCTCACTCGTGGAGAGCTTGGCGATGGCTTTGATCGTATTTGCAGGCAGCTCACAGCTCGCCGCCATGCCCCTCATCCTGGCTGGCGCGCCGATGTGGGTGATCCTCGCCACTGGCTTTTGTGTGAATCTGCGCTTTGTCGTATTCAGTCTGCATCTGCGGCCTTACATGATGCACCTGCCACGCTGGCGGCGCATGCTTGGCGGTTATTTGATTGCTGATCTGAGCTATGTAATGTTTGTGCAGCGTTATCCATATACTGCTGAGAACACTCCTGAATCCATAGCACCTCGCGCAGATTCTATGCCGGCAAGCAGCCCAAAACCCTTTGAACTCATCGAAAAAGAGCGCGCTCAGCAGCAAGCCTATCTGCTGGGCAATAGTTTGACCAACTGGGCCTCTTGGGTCTTCCCCTGCGTGGCAGGCGTGTTGCTGGCCAATCTGATCCCCCAAGCCTGGGGCTTGGGTTTCGCAGGTATTTTGGCTTTGGTGGGCATCGCCTGCTCGCTGGCTACCAGTCAGCTACGCATCGTCTCTGCTCTGATCGCAGGTGCGGCAGGTGTGGTGGCATTTGCTTTGCCGCTGCGTTTGAATATCTTGGTGGCGATTGGCGTGGCGGTGGTCGTTTGCCTCAGCTTAGAGCGCTTCCGTCCTGCGATGGAGAAATCACGATGACGGGACAAACCGATCTCTGGACGCTGGCCGTCATCCTCGGTCTGGCCGTCGTGACTGTCATCACGCGATCTTTTTTCTTCATCAGCAAAAGAGATTTCCGGCTCCCCCATTGGGCGCAACGCGGCCTGCAATACGCTCCGATCGCTGCGCTGTCCGCAGTCATCATTCCAGAAATTGTGATGACGCAAGGCCAATTGATTACGACGCTGCAAGATGCGCGCATTTACGGTGCTCTAGCAGGCGCTGCAATCTTCTATTGGCGGCGCGATACCTTGGCTTGCATCATCGGCGGCATGGCAGTGTATTTACCGTTGCGTTTGATGCTGGGCTGGTAACTTCTTGGGCGTGCCCTTTGATGGCCACCTGTGATTGGGTTATCTCCCGTAGCGAAATAAAGGGGGAGGCACGCGCGCAGCGCCAGCCGGAGGACATTCGCGTAGGGGGATAGCCCAAGCGCAGGCGGCCATCAAAGGTCTCAGCAAGCCAAGATTACTTGAGACGCTTGATCAAACTAGAAGTATCCCAGCGCTGTCCGCCGAGTTGTTGCACATCCGCATAAAACTGATCCACCAAAGCCGTCACAGGCAAGCGCGCGCCATTTCGCTTGGCTTCATCCAAAACGAGGCCCAAGTCTTTGCGCATCCAATCCACAGCAAAGCCGAAATCGAATTTGTCGGCCACCATGGTTTTGCCGCGATTGTCCATCTGCCAGCTTTGCGCCGCACCTTTGCCGATCACATCGAGCACCAGATTCACATCGAGACCTGCTTTGCTGCCAAAGGCAATCGCCTCAGATAAGCCTTGCACCAAGCCTGCAATCGCGATTTGATTGACCATTTTGGTGAGCTGCCCCGCACCGGCTTCGCCCATACGCGTAAAAGCTTTGGCAAAGGCCATAGCTGCTGGCTTGGCTGCATCGAATGCTGCTTGATCACCGCCACACATCACAGTAAGCATGCCATTCTGAGCGCCCGCTTGGCCGCCTGACACGGGCGCGTCAATGAAATGCAAGCCCTTGGCTTTGGTCACAGCAAAAAGCTCGCGTGCCACATTGGCCGAGGCCGTGGTGTGATCGACAAACACCGCGCCAGCCTTCATGCCAGCTAACGCACCTTGGTCGCCCAAAACAACGCTGCGCAAATCATCATCATTGCCCACGCAGCAATACACAATATCTGCTTCTGCAACCGCTTCTTTTGGTGTTAAACCCCGTTTCGCCGGCTTAAATTCTGCGCAGAATGCTTCACTTTTTGTAGCATTGCGGTTATAGACTGTGACTTGATGGCCGTTCGACACAAGATGGCCGGCCATGGGATAACCCATGACGCCGAGGCCAAGAAAAGCCACTTTTTGCGAAGCTGTGGGTTCGTAGGTTTTTGTGTTGATAGAAGACATAAAGGCTGATAATAAAAATTAAACGATGGCAAACATCTCTGTGCCGGCTGCCAAATCTGTGGTCTTGGCGCGCTGAGAATGTAGCTTGATTTGCAGGCGCAAATCGTTCACCGAATCGGCATTACGCAGCGCATCTTCAAAGGTGATTTCGCTGGCTTCAAAGCCATCAAACAAAGCTTGGTCAAAGGTTTGCATGCCCAAATTGCGGCTCTTCTTCATGATCTCTTTGATCTCGGCCACTTCGCCTTTGAAAATCAAATCGGAGATCAGTGGCGTGTTGATCATGATCTCTACGGCTGCAAAGCGGCCCTTGCCATCTTGCTTGGGTACGAGGCGCTGAGAGATCATGCCTTTCAAGTTGAGTGATAAATCCATCAATAGCTGAGTGCGGCGCTCTTCGGGGAAGAAGTTGATGATGCGATCCAGTGCTTGGTTGGCGCTGTTGGCGTGTAGCGTGGCCATACAGAGGTGGCCGGTTTCAGCGAAGGCCACGGCGTGCTCCATCGTCTCGCGATCGCGAATCTCGCCCATCAAAATCACATCAGGTGCTTGGCGCAGTGTGTTTTTCAGCGCGGCTTCCCACGAGTCAGTATCTAGGCCGACTTCGCGTTGCGTGACAACGCAATTCTTGTGCGGATGCACGAATTCCACAGGATCTTCAATCGTGATGATGTGGCCGTAAGAGTTTTCGTTGCGGTGATCAATCATCGCGGCAAGTGTCGTCGATTTGCCCGAGCCCGTTGCACCCACGAGGATCATCAGACCGCGCTTGGTCATCACTAACTCAGAGAGAATAGGCGGCAAGCCGAGGGCAGTGATGGTGGGCAACGTGGCAGGAATCACCCGCAGTACCATACCTACTTTGCCTTGCTGGATGAAGGCATTCACACGAAAACGCCCCACACTTGGCGGCGAAATCGCAAAATTGCATTCCTTGGTGCGCTCAAACTCAGCAGCTTGCTTATCGTTCATGATAGAGCGAGCGAGAGCCAGCGTGTGCGCAGCAGTGAGCGGCTGAGGCGATACTCTGGCAATCTTGCCATCCACTTTCACGGCGGGCGGAAAGTCGCTCGTGAGAAATAAGTCAGAGCCATTGCGGCTCACCATCAATTTCAACAGGTCATTGATAAACTTCGAAGCTTGGTCGCGCTCCATAGAACGCCTCCTTTCTTACTTGAAATACCAGAATACGCAAATACCGGACGCAGAAGACGCAAAAGTTGCGCAAAAGACGCAGAAAAGAGAAATACAAAAAAAGTTTTTCTTGAAATGAATTTTTTGCGTCTTTTGCGTAACTTTTGCGCCCTTTGCGTCCGGTATTTGCATTTGTCTTTGATTCTTAACCTACGAAATTCTCAGGAATTTTTGCCTTGCTGCGCGCTTCTGCGGCAGTAATCAGATTTCGTTTCACGAGATCGGTCAAATTCTGATCCAGCGTTTGCATACCCACGCTGTTACCCGTTTGAATCGCGGAATACATCTGCGCTACTTTGGCTTCGCGGATCAAGTTGCGAATCGCAGAGGTACCGAGCATGATTTCGTGGGCTGCCACGCGGCCTGCGCCGTCTTTGGTTTTGCACAGGGTTTGCGAGATCACCGCTTGCAGAGATTCGGAGAGCATCGCGCGCACCATCTCTTTTTCGTCGGCGGGAAAGACGTCGATGATGCGGTCAATCGTTTTGGCGGCGCTACTCGTGTGCAGCGTGCCGAAGACCAGGTGGCCGGTTTCTGCTGCCGTCATCGCCAAGCGAATCGTCTCCAAATCGCGCATCTCGCCCACGAGAATACAGTCTGGGTCTTCGCGCAGGGCGGATTTCAAAGCAGCTGCGAAGGAGAGCGTCATTGGGCCGACCTCGCGCTGATTCACCAAGCATTTTTTGGATTCATGCACGAATTCAATCGGGTCTTCCACGGTGAGAATGTGGCCGTACTCGGTTTCGTTCAAATGGTTCACCATGGCAGCGAGCGTGGTGGATTTGCCGGAACCTGTCGGGCCCGTGACGAGCACCATGCCGCGTGGCTTCAAGGCGAGATCGCCAAAAATCTTGGGTGCGTTGAGCTGCTCAAGCGTCAAGATTTTGGAAGGAATCGTACGGAACACCGCAGCCGCGCCACGATTCTGGTTAAACGCATTGACGCGGAAGCGCGCTAGGCCCTCAATCTCAAACGAAAAATCGACCTCTAAAAATTCTTCATACTGTTTGCGCTGCGAATCGTTCATGATGTCATACACCATGGCATGCACCGCTTTGTGATCCAGTGCATCCACATTGATGCGGCGCACATCGCCATGCACGCGGATCATGGGGGGCAGGCCGGCAGACAAATGAAGGTCGGAAGCTTTGTTTTTGACGCTGAACGCGAGGAGCTGGGTGATATCCATGATGGTGCTAAATTGGCGTATTAGGGTGACAGATACATTATGAGCATGATTTCAGACAATTTGGCCAGCGTCAAGGCGCAGATTCACTCAGCTTGCGTGGAATTTGCCCGCACGCCACGGGATGTGCAGCTTTTGGCGGTGAGCAAGACCTTTCCCGCGCAGGCCGTGCGCGAGGCTTATGCGGCCGGGCAGCGCGCTTTTGGTGAGAACTATATTCAAGAGGGCGCGGAGAAGACGCTGGCCTTGGCGGATCTGCCCGATTTGGAATGGCACATGATCGGGCCGATTCAGAGCAACAAGACGCGGCTGGTGGCCGAGCATTTTCATTGGGTTCATAGCGTAGATCGCTTAAAAATTGCACAGCGTTTGTCGGAACAGCGGCCAGATACTCTGCCACATTTGCAAGTGTGTTTGCAGGTGAATGTTGATGGTGGCGCGAACAAGTCAGGCTGTTTGCCATCAGAGGCTCTGGCGATGGCGCAAGAGATCGCTCAGTTGCCAAGGCTGCAACTTCGTGGTCTGATGGTAATCCCTGAGCCTGCTCCTGATTTCGTAGCGGCATGCACAGCATTTATGCCGGCGAGAGAGCTTTTTATCTCTATAAAGCAGAAAATAAATGGGGTTGACACGCTCTCCATGGGCATGAGCGCGGATTTGCGGGCAGCGGTGAAAGAGGGGAGCACGATGGTGCGTGTGGGGACGGCGATTTTCGGCGCACGTGTTTAAGTGGGTTGACATTCAAAGACAAGAAAAAAACCAAATACCGGACGCAGAGGACGCAAAAACCACGCAGAAGACGCAGAAAAGAAAAAGTCCTTTCTGTATTTCTTTTGCGTCTTTTGCGTAACCTCTGCGGCTTCTGCGTCCGGTATTTTCATCTTTAGGCCGTGACGATCCAGCCTTCTAGGGCATCGAATTTTGGTAGCCCGTAGTTCCTTTTTCCTTCGAGGTGTTGGCCATATGCCCAATGCGCTTGCAGCATGCATAGAGCTGCATCAAGGCTGTCGCCACTCGCATCGTCGATGAGTTGCTCGCGTTGGGCATTGCTGAGCTTGAGGCGAACCTTCAAGCGGGTTTGGCCGTTTTCTAGTGCGGTGAGGATGTCTTTCCTTGCGATCAATCGATCGGGCGTTTGCTTGGCTTTGTCGTCGCTTTTGTAGCTGCGCGTGCCAATGATCCCTCGGGCGAGCAGGCCGGGGTAGGCTTCTAGTGCGACCTTGCTCGTGTTGCCTTTGTGCAGACCCGGAAAGTGGCAACCAGCTTGCAAGAGCAGTGGCACGCCCGCATGCAGCATATAGGCCACGGGCGGGTTGACCCATTTCATGCTGGGGCTACTGCCAGCGGGCAGATCTGCTGCGCGGTGGGCGAATTTGCCGCCAACGGGGCGGGCATCGCAGAAGGCTTTGAAGGTGGCGCGAATTTGCTCACGGCTGAGGCTGGCGTAATGCTGCATGCAGGCATGCCATTCGCGCGGCCAATTGAGAGTCTCGACCAATTCTCGCGGCAAGCCGAATGGCAAATCAAAGCCGCCAACCCATGTGCGCTCTGATTTGAGCCAGTCACCAAAGGCATCCAGTGATTCAAATCGCTCTAATTTCAATAGCACGCAGCGCAATGAATATGCCGGCAACTCGCCATTTTTCTCTAAAATTTCCTCACTGAGCGCAACCACAACGGGTTTGCGCTTAGACGGGCTCGAAGAAAAATCACAACCGATGATTTGCATGTTTGATCTAACCTAGTGCAAGTGCCATCACGCCCGCCGCGATGCAGCAAGCGCCCAAGATCCGCAGCCCGCGATCACTCTCGCCGAGCAATTGGCCGCCGATGAGTGCTGCAAACAGCATACTCACTTCGCGCGCTGGAGCCACGTGGCTCACAGGTGCGATCTTCGCGGCGTAAAGCACGAGCACATAGCCAATCGGGCTGAAAATGCCCACGATGGCAGCGTGTTTCCATTGCAGCTTCCACAGGCGTTTGGCTTCTGGGATGTCGCGCAGCACGGGCACGGCGCTATAGGGCATGCGCAGGATGTTGCACCAGTAGTCAAACAATATCGGCGAGACGGCGAGCACCTTCACCGTCCATGCATCGAGGATGGTGTAGCAGGCGATCAAAGCGCCGGTGAGCGCGCCCCAGAAGATGCCGGTCTTGATGCGCTGCCGCTTGGTGGGATCATGCGCTGCGCTGAGCAACGAAGGCCCGCCCGCTACTAAAAACACACCGAACACCACGCCTGCAATACCCAGCACGCCAAACGCGGAAAGCTGCTCACCAAACACGACTACAGCCACACCAGATGAGAGCATCGGCCCGCTGCCGCGCGCCACGGGATAGACCACCGTTAAATCACTCTTGCGATAGCCCGTGAGCAAGCAGATGAAGTAAAGCCAATGCACAAAGCCGCTCAGAGCAATGGCTGTCCATTCCTTCCAGGTCCAAGTCGGGATCACATGCCAGCCCAGCCAAATGCACAAGGGTGACCAGAAGAAGAACATCACCACAGCGCAGAAAAACGCGAAGCGTGCATCGCCGCCTGCCTTCTTGGCAGCAATGTTCCACAGCGCATGGATCAATGCCCCAGTTAACACCAGAGCTAAGGCAGTCAGCGGCATAGAAAAAGAGCTATCAAGGCTTGACCATCGGCCAGCCGCGCTTGGCCCATTCACTCATGCCGCCATGCACGTAGCGCACATGGGCGTAGCGTTGTTCGCCTAATTGCTGACGCAGAGCCCGCAAGGTCGAAGATGAGCGGTTTTGCGTGTTGCAGATGAGTAGCACGGGCTTGTCTGGTGATACAGGAATCTCTTGCACGCGTTTGCCCAGCTGGCTCATGGGGATCAAGAGCGCGCCTGCGGCCACGCCCGTGGCATGCTCTTGTGGCTCGCGAATGTCGATCAATACCGCTGTGCCGGATTCATGCAAGCGGCGCGCTTCATCGAGTGTGGTCACTTCATCACTGCGTTGCGCCCAAGCAAAAGGGCTGCAAAGTGCAGCCCCTGATACGACCAAAGATCGTCTTTGCATCCCAAATTTCCTATGCTCGCCCGATGATGCTGGCCGTGGCCATTAGCTCTTCCAGCAAGGCCAGCGAGACTTTACCGCTCACCGCATAAGGATCGAGCTCCGCTTTTTCAGAGTACTTCAGCACGATAGACGTGTTGAGCTTGGCGAGATTGACTTGTCCCATCGTCCAGCCGCCAAAGCGGCGCTCTTGGATTTCTTGGAAATCGAGCAGCACCACATCTTTGTGGCGCTTGTCTTTGCAAATATGGTTGTAGAGCTCGCTCACTTGGCCGCGCCCGCCTTCGATGGCTTGCAAGAAGATGCCTGCGCCGTAGCACAGGATGCCTGTGATGCCGAGCTCGGGATTGTGCTTGCGCGAATCACTCAAGATGCCATCAATGACTTCTGGCTTGGAGGGATCAGCCAAGCGGCTGACGTAGAGAAGACGGACTAACATAATGAAACTCTTTATAAATTGTTGTGTTGTTATTTGCCAGAAGGGTCGCGTGGAATCAGCGAGAGGAATTCGCGGCGCAGGTTCGCATCTTTCAAGAAGCAGCCGCGCATCACGGAATTGATCATGCGTGAATCCATGTCTTTCACGCCGCGCCAAGCCATACAGTAATGCGTGGCTTCCATCACGATGGCCATGCCATCAGGTTGCGTTTTTTGCTGAATCAAATCTGCCAGTTGCACCACGGCTTCTTCTTGAATCTGCGGGCGATTCATGATCCATTCGGCCATGCGCGCATATTTGGAGAGGCCAATCACATTGGTGTGCTCATTGGGCATCACGCCGATCCACACTTTGCCAATCACGGGGCAAAAATGGTGGCTGCATGCGCTGCGCACCGTGATCGGGCCGACGATCATCAGCTCATTCAAATGCTCGGCATTCGGGAATTCCGTGACGGATGGGCCTTCCACATAGCGGCCTTTGAACACTTCGTTCAAATACATCTTGGCCACGCGGCGGGCGGTGTTTCCGGTGTTGTGATCATTGACTGTATCAATCACCAAGCTCTCAAGTACACCTTGCATCTTGACTTCAACTTCATCGAGCAGCAGGGCGAGCTCGCCGGGCTGAATGAACTCGGCGATGTTGTCGTTCGCATGGAAGCGTTTCTTCGCGGCGTTGATGCGCTCGCGAATTTTCACAGAGACTGGAACGCCTTCCGCGCTCAGCTCCGTGCTTTTGGGTGGTGTATCGGTTTTCATAAGCATGGTATATGGTACTGCAAGCGCGCTGGTGTGCGCACCACTTTGAGGAAATGACCTCAATGGATCCGTCTGAGTTTTTGGCAAGGTTCTCAATTTGGTTGGCACGCTGCGTGCTTGTGTCATGGTGGAAATGTATGCAACGAGTACCAAAATGACAGATCCATTGCAAATCAACGCTTTTTTAGCGGCTATCGAAGGCATTGACTTTAGCCAAGACAATCAAACATTGGCTGTTAAAAGCAAAGATTATTATTGGTACAGCCCAATTCTCGCAAAAACACTGTCTGACAAATTGGGGGAGGTCGTTGTGAAGCCCAAGACACGGGCGGAGGTCGTGCGGGTTGCTGCGGCGGCATGCCGTCAGCAAATCCATCTGACCGTTCGAGGCGGTGGCACGGGCAACTATGGTCAGTGCGTGCCTTTGGTCGGCGGCATCGTTTTGGACTTAACCGGCTTGAATCGGGTGTTGTCCATCGAGCCTGGGCGTGTAACCTGCGAAGCGGGTGCGGTCATGATGGACGTGGAGCGCGCAGTTCGAGCGAATCCATGCGTCCAAGGCGGGCAAGAGTTGCTGATGTATCCCAGCACGCGAGATATTGCCACCGTCGGCGGGTTTGTAGGCGGCGGCTATGGTGGCGCGGGCTCCATTCGCAATGGAATTTTGAAGGATCCCGGTAACGTGACGAGTATTAAGGTCGTGACGCTTGAGGCTCAGCCGCGCGTCATAGAGCTTGTCAATACTGATATTCAGAAGGTACACCACGCTTTCGGTACGAACGGCATCATGGTCGAGCTTACGCTCAGCTTGAAGCCCGCCGTTGACTGGATTCACCACATTGCGCTCTTTGATGGCTATTCTGAAGCGTTGAGCCTGTGTGTTTCGGCCACTGAAGCTGTCAAGCAAACAGTGGCCATCGGCGCCAACGATTCAGCGAACGCGAAGCTGCTCGACGCTTTTCTGATCACCGCAGTCGAGCGACGCTTCGCGCCCTTTTATGAAAAAGAATTTGGCGAGCGCTTTCCGCATAACCGGGATGCGGTTTTCAGCATGATTCACCCTGATTACATGGATCGCTGGCGTGCCATGGTTGCTGAGCACGGCGGTGTTGAGACTTTGGCCATGACGGAGCAAGAGCTGTCCATGGCTGCCATTCCTCCTGCTTTTGAGTGCGGATGGAACCACACCACTTTGATGGCATTGCGCCAGGACAGCAGTTGGACGAACCTGCAGACCATTCACTCTTGGCCGCTAGACATTGGCCAGATCGAAGAGCAGATGCAGCGCTGGGGCGATGAGGTACTGATGCACCATGAGTTTGCACGCGATCACGATGGCGCGGTTGTTTTCGGCCTGCCTTTGGTTGCTTATTTTGACAAAGACAGACTGTACGAGATCATCAATGAATTCGAGGCGGATGGCTGTGTCGTTTTGGACAACCACGTCTACACCATTGAGGGCGGTGGCATGAAAACCATTGACTCAGCGCAAATTGACTTTAAGAAAGTGGCCGATCCCCACGGCCTGATGAATCCCGGAAAAACCGAAGGCTGGCGGGACGAGATGAGAGTGCCATTTGAGCGGCTCTGACAGCCTAGACAGCCTCAACATTTAGAGCGTAAATCTGGGCTGACCGCCAAGCCAAAAAGATTGGCACACCTATTGCATGCAAACTTGTATACAAGATGCTTTTCTTGTTATTGCACCAATTTGGGTGTGTTCCTTTCTATTTGGAGAGTCAAGCTATGTCAATTTCACGTCGTCAACTCGTTCAATCTTTAGGTGCAGCAGGTCTGCTTTCGGGTGCTGCGCCCTCCTTGATAGCGCAGGCTGCCGGTAACGTTACCGTTGGTTTTTTGTATGTTGGCCCGCGTGATGACTTTGGCTACAACCAAGCTCATGCACAAGCAGCAGCCATGATAAAGACCATGCCCGGTGTGAAGGTGGTGGAGGAGGAAAAAGTCCCAGAGACACTTGCAGTACAGAAATCTATGGAGGCGATGATCAATCAGGATAAAGCGTCTCTTATATTTGCAACGTCGTTTGGGTACTTTGATCCCCATGTGTTGGCGCTGGCCGCAAAGTACCCCAGCGTTCGCTTCGCACATTGCGGTGGCATGTGGACTGAAGGCAAGCATCCAAAAAATGTCGGCTCTTTTTATGGCTACATCGATGGCGCGCAGTATGTGAGCGGCGTGGTCGCTGGACATATGAGCAAAACCAAGAAGATTGGCTTTGTGGCAGCCAAGCCTATTCCGCAGGTGCTACGCAATATCAATGCCTTCTTACTGGGCGCGCGCAGCGTTGATCCAGCTATCACTTGCCAAGTGATCTTCACGGGAGATTGGTCGATGCCGGTGAAAGAGGCCGAAGCCACCACCGCACTGATCAATGCCGGTGTGGATGTGGTGACCTGCCACGTTGATGGCCCCAAAGTCGTGATTGAAACGGCCGAGAAGCGCGGCATCATGAGCTGCGGCTATCACGCTAGCCAAGCCAAGCTAGCCCCGAAGGGTTACCTCACGGGTGCGGAGTGGGATTGGACCACGCCTTACAAAACTTTGGTTGAGGAGGCGCGCACTGGCAAGCCCATGAACAACTTCCTGCGTGGCGGCATGAAGGAAGGCTTTGTGAAAATGTCCGCTTACGGGCCCAGCGTTTCAGCCAAAGCCAAAGAAGCGGGTGAAAAAGCCAAGGCCGCTTTGCTCAAAGGCGATTTTGCGATCTTCAAAGGCCCGCTCAAAGACAACAAAGGCGCTGTGATCGCGCCCGCCGGCAAGTCTTTCATGATGACGGATACCGATCTGGAGAAGATGAACTATTTGGTTGAAGGTGTCATTGGCAGCATCCCCGGTTGATGCCGCATTCCGCAACCCAAGCCCGCCCGCACGAGCCGACCGATGAACCTCCAGCGCTTTGAATGGCTTTTGGTTCCGCTGGTGGCTGTGCTGGCGGGTTTGTTGCTGTTCAGCGCCTTCATTGTGCTGATTGGCCATAATCCATTAGCCACCTTGGCCGTGATTTTTGAAGGCGCGTTTGGCTCGGCCTTTTCTTGGCAAAACACCTTGATGCGCGCTGCGCCTTTGCTTCTGACGGGATTGGCTGTGGCCTTGGCGGCGCAGGCGGGTTTGGTGATCATTGGCGGCGAAGGGGCTTTGGCCCTAGGCGGCTTGGCAGCCGCTGCGGCGGTGATGTGGCTGGGAGGTTTGCCGCCTTCGCTTGTGGTGATCGCTGCGTTGCTGGCTGGTGCTTTAACGGCTAGCGTGTGGATTGGCTTGGTAGGAGTGCTCCGCGCATACCGCGGCTTGAACGAGACGATTGCTAGCTTGTTGTTGTCCTACATTGCGATTGCCTTGTTCAATCACTTCGTCGAGGGAAGCTTGCGCGACCCTTCGAGTTTGAACAAACCCTCGACCTTTCCAGTGGGCGAAGCGCACACCCTGGGTGCAGTGCCTGGCATCAATGTGCATTGGGGCTTGCCCATCGGCATCGTGCTGGCGGTGTTGGCGCAAATTTGGGTCAGCCGCAGTGTGTTGGGATTCAGCTTAAAAGTGGCAGGCGGCAATTCCAAGGCGGCTAAATTGGTGGGTTTGCCTGTGAATGCACTGGTGGTGCTCGCTTGCGTGCTCTCGGGCTTGGCGGCAGGCTTGGCGGGGGCGATTGAGGTGTTGGCGGTTCATGGCGCGGCCAACGCATCTATCTTGGCGGGCTATGGCTACACGGGCATTTTGGTCTCGTTCATGGCGCGGCATCAGCCCTTGGCCATCATTCCGGTGGCGGTGCTGATGGGCGGCATCGCAGCGGCAGGCAGTTTGCTCCAGCGCCGGCTGGATTTGCCCGATGCCACCACACTTGTGCTGCAAGGCTGTTTGTTTATTTCAATTCTGGCCTGTGAGGCGCTGTATGGCCGCCTGGGACAGGTTCGTTTCAAAAGTGCATCCAAAGTGGCGGGGCAAGCGACATGAGTGATCCCGCTTGGCTCATCGTGCTCGCGTCTTTGCTCGGCGGTGCTCTGAAGGTATCCACGCCTTTTATCTTTGTGAGCCTAGGCGAGGCCATCACCGAGAAATCAGGGCGTATCAATCTTGGGTTGGAAGGCACGCTGGTGTTTGGCGCCATGGCAGGCTATGCGGCCGCCTATCACACAGGAAGCGCGTGGCTGGGCGTGGCCTGCGCTGCAGGAGCGGGCAGTGTGTTTGGATTGCTGCATGGCTTGCTGTGCAGTTTGCCCAAAGTCAATGATGTGGCCCTGGGCATTGCGCTGATGATTTTGGGGCTGGGCTTGGCTTTCTTTTTGGGCAAATCCTATGTGCAACCCACAGCGCCTCGCTTGCAAGATTTGCAATTGGGTGCGTGGTCATCCTCCATCGTGGTGCAGTCCGCGCTGCGCATCAATGTGCTGTTTTTGGTGGGATTGGCGTTGGCCTTGTGCCTCACTTGGGCACTCACCTACACGCGCTGGGGCATGCAGGTGCGCGCGGTGGGCGATAGCGCGGCGGCAGCGAAAGCGCTGGGTCTGTCCGTCAACCGAACACGTGTGACGGCAACGATCATCGGAAGTGCGCTCGCGGGCATCGGTGGTGCATTTCTCTCCCTGTATTACCCCGGCAGTTGGAATGAAGCCCTCTCCAGCGGCCAAGGCATCATGGCCGTGGCCTTGGTGATTTTTGCGCGTTGGCATCCGATGGGTTGCTTTGCGGCATCGCTGCTGTTTGGCGCAGCCAGCTCAGTGGGGCCGGCCTTGCAAGCGGTGGGTATTTCGCAGGGCTATCACCTGTGGAATGCCGCGCCTTATGTGCTGACCCTGCTGGTCATGCTGATCACCGTCTCGCCCACACGCGCCCTGCGCGGCGCACCGGGTGAGCTTCCCTTGATGCGTTAAAGGACTAGTCATGAGCGGACTCAATGGCCTGAACAAATCGCCCCACGGCGTGGTGCTGGGGCTGGTGCAATCGCAATTGCCTGAGGTGCAAACCAAAGCGCATCTGGCGGCGCAAACGCAGCGCATTGTGGAGATGGTGGCTAAAGCACGGCGCAATATGCCTACGATGGATTTGGTGGTGTTTCCCGAATACAGCCTGCATGGTTTATCGATGGATACGAACCCCGAGATCATGTGCCGTATGGATGGCCCCGAAGTCGCGGCCTTCAAGCAAGCGTGCATTGACAACAAGCTCTGGGGCTGTTTCTCCATCATGGAGTTCAACCCCAACGGCAATCCCTACAACAGCGGCCTCATCATCAACGATCAAGGCGAGATCGCGCTGTATTACCGCAAGCTGCATCCGTGGGTGCCTGTGGAGCCTTGGGAGCCAGGCAATCTGGGCATTCCGGTGATCACTGGTCCGCGTGGCATCAAGCTCTCGCTCATCATTTGCCACGATGGCATGTTTCCAGAGATGGCGCGCGAGTGCGCTTACAAAGGCGCTGAGCTGATGATCCGCACGGCGGGCTACACCGCGCCGATCCGCCACAGCTGGCGCATCACGAATCAGGCCAATGCGTTTCAAAACCTCATGGTCACCGCCAGCGTGTGCATGTGCGGCAGCGATGGCACGTTTGACTCCATGGGCGAGGGCATGTTTGTCAATTTCGATGGCGTGCCCTTGGCCATGGGCAGCCATCGCCCCGATGAAATCATCACCTGCGAAGTGCGCCCCGATCTCGTGCGCGAGGCGCGGGCGCACTGGGGTGTGGAAAACAATCCTTATCAGCTCTATCACCGGGGCTATGTGGCCGTGAAAGGTGGCGCGCAAGATTGCCCCTACACCTTCATGCAAGACATGGTGGCCGGCCGCTACAAGCTGCCTTGGGATGCCAGCATCGTGGAGCGTGATGGCAGCTCCTGCGGCTTCGCACCGCCCACACGCACCTACGACCCTCAAAACATGCTGCCTTGATATCAGTTGCTACATCAGTTGCTCTATGAAGAACTTTCCCACCCTCAGCTCAACGCCCTACGCTTGGCCATTTGATGGCGCATTCACGCCCGCCAACACCGCCTTGGTGGTGATCGATATGCAAACCGATTTCTGCGGCATCGGCGGCTATGTGGACAAGATGGGCTATGACCTCTCGCTCACGCGCGCACCGATTGAGCCCATCAAGTGCGTGATGGCGCGCATGCGTGAGTTGGGCTTTCACATCATCCACACCCGTGAAGGCCATCGCCCGGATTTGGCCGATCTGCCGGCCAACAAACGCTGGCGCAGCCAACGCATCGGCGCAGGCATTGGCGATGCCGGGCCGTGTGGCCGCATCTTGGTGCGCGGAGAGCCAGGCTGGGACATCATTTCTGAGCTCGCGCCGCTGCCGAATGAGACCATCATCGACAAGCCGGGCAAAGGCTCGTTTTGCGCAACGGATTTAGAGCTCATTTTGCACACGCGCGGCATTCGCAATTTGATACTGACCGGCATCACGACTGACGTGTGCGTTCACACCACGATGCGCGAAGCCAATGACCGAGGCTTTGAATGTGTGGTGCTGAGCGACTGCACAGGCGCAACTGATTTGGGCAACCATCAAGCCGCGCTGAAGATGATCACTATGCAAGGCGGCGTGTTTGGCGCGGTGGCCAGCTCAGCCGATATATTGCAGGCGCTGGCCTGAAGAGATGCCCCAGATGCGCGCCCTTGCCCTGAGCACACTCGATCTGACCAAGCGCTTTGGTGATTTCACGGCGCTCGATAGTGTGAGCCTGCAAGTGCGGGCGGGCACAGTGCATGCGCTGCTGGGCGAGAACGGTGCGGGCAAATCCACCTTGGTCAAATGCTTGGTGGGCTTTCATACGGCCGATGATGGCGCGATTGTGATCAACGAGCGCGAGACCGATATCCGCACACCGCAGATGGCGCGCAGTGCCGGCATCGGCATGGTGTATCAGCATTTCACGCTTGTGCCCTCGATGACAGTGGCGCAAAACTTGGCTTTGGGCAAGGGCGAGCTGCCTGCCGTGATTGATTGGCCCGCGCAACTGGCCAGCATGCGCGCTTTCATGCAGGGCATGCCGTTTCAGCTGGATTTGCAAGCCACGGTGGCTAATCTATCAGCTGGCGAAAAGCAAAAAACAGAAATCCTCAAGCAGCTCTATGCCAACAATCGCCTGCTGATTTTGGATGAGCCCACCTCGGTGCTCACGCCTACTGAGGCCGATGAAGTCTTGGGTGCGATACGCAGCTTGGCGCATGCGGGCGAGATCACGGTCGTTTTGATCACCCATAAATTTCGCGAGGTGCAGGCCTATGCCGATGATGTGAGCATCTTGCGCCATGGGCGCTACGTGGGCGGTGGTGCGGTACGTGATTTTCCGCCGGAGCGCTTGGCCAGTTTGATGGTGGGCAGCAGTGCCATGGCGCGCGGCAGCTATGAGCGTGTGAAGAGCTCGGCCACGCCTGTGCTGCAAGTGCAGGGCTTGTCTGCTTTGAGCGAAGCCGGTGTGCCTGCTTTGCATGGGGTGAGTTTTGAGGCTGCGCGGCATGAGATTGTGGGCATTGCAGGCATTGCAGGCAATGGGCAAAAGCAATTGGTGCAAGCGATCTCGGGGCAGATGCCGCGCAGCGCGGGGCAGGTGCTTGTGCATGGCAAGGCTTTCGCCGGCACACGCAAAGACTATCGCGAAGCCAAGCTAGCTGTGCTACCAGAAGAGCCCTTGGCCAATGGCGCGGTGGCAGCGCTCAGCGTGGCGCAAAACATGGCTTTGCGCAGCTTTGATCAAACGCCGCATGCACGCTTGGGTTGGCTGCAAGCAGCATCCCTGCGCCGCACCGCGCAGCAGCTCATTGAGGCCTATGGCATCAAAACGCGCGGCCCCGATGCGGCGATTGGTACGTTATCAGGCGGCAATGTGCAGCGCTGTATTTTGGCGCGTGAGCTGGCTGCTGATGCACAGGTGCTCATCGTGATGAATCCTGTCTTTGGCTTGGATTTTGCGGCGGTGGCCGATATCCATGAGCGCTTGATGCAAGCACGCCAGCGCGGCTGCGCCATTGTGCTGATCAGTGAAGATTTAGATGAGTTGCTGGAGCTGTCTGATCGGGTGCTTGTGATGCACGCCGGTCGCATCGTCTATGAAAGCCGCCATCCGCAGCAAGAGCGCCAAGCGATTGGCTTGGCGATGGGCGGGCAAGTGATTGAGCCAGAAAGTGCTGTCGTATGAAAACCGTCTCCGCACAACCTTTTGAATTCCATTTCGAGCCTAAGCACACCGCTTTGCTGATGATCGATATGCAGCGCGATTTCATTGAGCATGGTGGCTTTGGTGAGTCGCTGGGCAACGACGTGAGGTATTTGCAATCCATCGTGCCGACGGCGCAAGCGCTGCTGCAATGGGCGCGTGAGGTTGGTATCACAGTGGTTCACACCAAAGAATGCCATCGCCCTGATTTGTCTGATTTGCCACCTGCGAAAAAGAATCGCGGTAATCCCAGTCTGCGCATTGGTGATCCCGGCCCCATGGGCAGGCTGCTGATTGATGGTGAGCCGGGCAGTGATTTCATTGAAGCCCTTCAGCCTATGCCGCAAGAGCTGGTGATTGCCAAGCCAGGCAAGGGCGCTTTTTACAACACGGGTTTGCATGAGCAACTGGTGCAGCGCGGCATTACAAGCTTGATCGTGGCCGGTGTCACCACCGAAGTCTGCGTGCAGACCAGCATGCGAGAAGCCAATGACCGGGGCTACGAATGCCTGCTGATCACAGACGCTACTGCCAGCTATTTCCCGCATTTCAAGCAAGCCACCATCGAGATGATCGTCGCGCAAGGCGCGATTGTAGGTTGGGTGGCTGAGTTGGCTGCGTTGCGCGAGAGCGCCGAGGCGTGACGCAGCATGAACTTCGTCCTTTTATTTTTGCAACAGATGGATTTCTAACCGTGCAAATATCCGCCGAACAAATCACCCCACCGCCAGCCCTGGCTGCGCAAGCCTGGCTTCATCGCCCGGAAGCTGCATTGCAATTACCGAATGCGGCAAACGCTTTGGCAGGTCTGCGCTTTGCCTTGAAAGACAATATGGATGTGGCTGGCTGGCCGACCACGGCGGGCTGCCCGGCGTTTACGCGAACACCTGTGCAGCATGCCAGCGTGGTGCAGCGCTTGCTGCAATCGGGTGCTGCCCTTGTCGGCAAAACCAATCTGGATCAGTTTGCCTGTGGGCTGAATGGCACGCGCTCGCCTTATGGCGCTGTACCCAATGCCTTCAATCCGGCCTACGTGAGTGGCGGCTCCAGCTCGGGCTCGGCTTATGCAGTGGCGACTGGGCAAGTGGATTTTTCTCTGGGCACAGATACGGCAGGCTCAGGGCGCGTGCCTGCTGGGTTGAACAACATCGTCGGGCTCAAACCTTCGCGGGGCTTGATCAGCGCCTCGGGTGTGCTGCCCGCCGCGCAGAGCGTCGATTGCGTCTCGATCTTCGCGGGCACAGTGGGCTTGGCGGTGAAGGTCTTGCAGCAGGCGATGGGCTTTGATGCAAGCGATCCGTATTCGCGCATATTGCCACTGAAGAGCGAGCCACTGCCTGCGCAGTTTAAATTTGGCATACCTTCGCAATTGGAGTTCTTCGGCGATGCATTGGCAGAACAAGCCTTTGCACAAGCCGTAGATCGTTTGATCAGCATGGGCGGAGTACCGGTGAAGATCGACTACGCCCCGCTCGCGCAAGCCGCCGCTTTGCTCTACGAGAGCGCCTTGGTCGCAGAGCGCTATGCCGCAATTCGTGAATTCTTCGATGCGCATGAAGCTGATGTGATTGAGCCCGTGCGCAGCATCATCGCCAAAGGCAGAAGTTACAGCGCCGCCGACGTGTATGAAGCGCAGCTCGCGCTCAAGCGCCTGGAGCAAATGGCCAAGCCGATGTGGGAGGGTATTGACGTGCTCGTCGTGCCCACTGCGCCTACGCACTACACGCTGGTGCAAATGCAGGCCGATCCGATTGCGCTCAATCGCAACCTCGGCGCATACACCAATTTTGTGAATCTGCTCGATTACGCGGCACTGTCTGTACCGAGCAGCATGCGCGCAGATGGCCTGCCTTTTGGCATCACCTTGATTGGCCCTTGCGCCACTGATTTGCAGTTGGCAGAGCTTGGCCAGAAGTATCACCATGCGACTGGTTTGAGCATGGGAGCAACGGGTCAGCCGCTGCCCGATCCTCAGCCGATTGTTGGTCTGAAACCGAAGACGACCGTTCGCGTCGCCGTCGTCGGCGCGCATCTCTCAGGCATGCCGCTCAACAGCCAGCTCACCGAGCGCGGCGCAGTGTTGCTCCAAGAAGCTAAGACGGCAGCCCACTACCAATTCTTCGCCTTGCCCGGCACGACACCGCCCAAGCCCGGCTTGCTGCGCGTGGCCAGTGGGAAGGGCGTGCAGATCGCCTTGGAGATTTGGGAGATGCCTGTGCAGCACTACGGTTCTTTCGTCGCCTTGATCCCTTCGCCGCTTGGCATCGGCAGCCTTGAGCTCGCAGATGGTTCGCACGTGCAAGGCTTTCTTTGCGAAGCGCAAGCCGTGCAAGGAGCAACAGACATTTCCCATCTGGGCGGCTGGCGTGCCTACATCGCCTCCCTGAATTCCAAGAAATAACAACCCCATCCGTTTCCTCACTTCACTCCAGGAGCTTCCATGACCTCTCGCACTTTGAATGCCAAACGCCGTTCTCTTCTCCAAGCCGCATCGCTCAGCCCCGTGGCTGCGGCATGGCTGCCCAGCAGCGCGAGCGCGCAAGACCGCAAAGAAACCTTGATCGTGGCCAATGAGTTTGGCGCGAACATGCTGGATATCCACGGCCTCGGCGCAAATCGCCCGAGCTATGGCGTGGCATGGAATTGCTATGACCGCTTGATCACTTACGGGAAAAAGAAAGCACCCGATGGCAACATGATGTATGACTTCGCCAAGCTCGAACCCGAGCTGGCCACGAGCTGGAAGATGGATGCCGATGGCATGGGCGTGACTTTCAATTTGCGTAAAGATGCGAAGTTTCACGATGGCACACCCGTGACCGCGAAAGACGTGAAATGGAGCTATGACCGTGCTCTTGGCATGGGCGGCTTTCCCACCTTCCAAATGAAAGCGGGCTCGCTCGAAGACCCGAATCAATTCAAAGTGATCAACGATCACACCTTCTATGTGAAATTCATCCGCACCGATAAGCTCTCTTTGCCCGATATGGCCGTGCCCGTAGCCTCAGTCTACAACTCCACACTCGCTAAGAAAAACGCCACCGAAAAAGACCCCTGGGCGGCCGAATGGCTCAAAACCAATGAGGCAGGCGGCGGCGCCTACAAAGTGGCGAGCTGGAAGCCCGGCCAAGAGATCGCGCTGGAGCGTTTTGACGAGTGGAAGAGCGGCCCGCTGCCCAAGCTAAAGCGCATCATTCAGCGCGATGTGCCTTCCGCCGGCAATCGCCGCGCTTTGATTCAGCGCGGCGATATTGATATGACGTACAGCCTGCCTCCAAAGGATTTTGCCGATTTCATGGCCGATAAAGGCAAGCTCAAAGTGGCCAGCATGCCAATTGAAAACTCCATCTTCTATCTTGGCATGAACACCTCACGCGCACCGTTCAACAACGTGAAAGTGCGCCAAGCCGTGGCCTGGGCATTGCCGTATGACAAGATGTTTGAGAATGCGTTTTACAAGCGCGGCATCCGCATGGATGGCGGCAGCAACACACCCAAAGCCCCTGTGTGGCCGCAGCCGCATGGTTACAAAACTGATATCGCCAAAGCCAAAGCGCTCATGGCTGAATCCGGCGTAGGCGCGATTGAGACGCAGCTCTCATTTGACCTCGGCTCAGCCACGATTGCCGAGCCCGCAGCGATTTTGGTGCAAGAGGCGCTTGCACAAATCGGCATCAAGCTCACGATCAACAAAATCCCCGGTGCCACATGGCGCGCGGCCTTGCTGAAGAAAGACATGCCGATCATCATCAACCGCTTCGGCGGCTGGCTCAACTACCCCGAGTATTTCTTCTTCTGGTGCTATCACGGCCAAAACGCCGTCTTCAACACGATGAGCTACCAAAACGCGACGATGGACAAGCTGATTACCAATGCACGCTTTGCAGAGAGCAAGGTGCTCTATGAAGGCATGGTGAAAGACATGATCGCGCTGGCCAATGAAGAAGTGCCACGCATTCCGCTGGTGCAACCGATGATGGATGTGGCGATGCAGGCCAATATCAGCGGCTATACCTATTGGTTCCATTTGGAGCCAGACTATCGCCAACTCGTGAAATCATAAAGCGAGACGCGCCCAGTGCTCACCCTTATCTTCAAGCGCTTGCTCGGCGCATTGCCCAATCTCTTTGGCATTGTGCTGATTACCTTCTTGCTCACGCGCGCGCTGCCGGGCGATCCGGCGGCGTTTTTCGCTGGACCTTCGGGCACGCAAGAGGCCGTGGCCGAGGTGCGCGAGAAGCTGGGGCTCAATAAAAGCTTGCCCGAGCAGTTTTGGATCTATCTGAAATCGCTTGCGAAAGGTGACTTGGGCAATGCCCTGTCAACAGGCCAGCCCGTGGCCAAGGAGCTGATCACGCGCTTGCCGGCATCGCTGGAGCTGGTGTTGGCTTCTCTGCTGTTTGCTGTGGTGATTGCAATTCCGCTGGGCATCGCAGCAGCGCGGCATCCCAATTCGTGGGTGGATCACACTTGCCGCTTGATCACCACGGCAGGCGTGTCATTGCCCACTTTCTTCACTGGGCTGCTCTTGGCCTATGTGTTTTACTTTCTGCTCGGCTGGGCGCCTTCGCCCATTGGCCGGCTTGATCCGTATCTGTCTTCACCGCCGAACATCACGGGCTTCTACACGCTGGACAGCTTGCTCGCAGGCAATGGCCCGCTCTTCATCGCGAGCTTGAAGCAAATGATCCTGCCAGTGCTCACCTTGGGCATCTTCGTGCTCGCCCCCTTGGCGCGGATGACGCGCGCTTCCATGCTGTCTGTGCTCTCGGCAGACTTCATCCGCACGGCAAGAGCCTCGGGCTTATCGCCCACCACCGTGCTGGTGCGTTATGCGTTTCGCAATGCACTGCTGCCAGTGATCACCACGCTGGGCATGGTGTTTAGCTTTTTGCTGGGCATGAGCGTGATTGTGGAGAAGGTGTTTGCGTGGCCGGGTGTGGGTTCGTTTGCTTTGGAAGCGCTCGTGGCCAGTGATTACGCGCCGGTGCAAGGCTTTGTGCTCACCATGGCTGTGCTCTATACCTTGCTGAATTTATTGATCGATGTGCTTTATGTGGTGATTGATCCACGCGTGCGCCTAGAGAGTTAAGAGAGCTAAATTCTATGGAAAACACCGCTCTCGCCGGCATAAAAACTGCGCCAGCAGCTATTAAATCAGGAGTGAACGAGAAAAGCTTCTGGTCGCATGCTCGCTATGTGCTCTCGGATAATCCGTTCACCTTGGTGGCTGCGATTCTGTTTGCGCTCTTCATCATGGTGGCTTGCTTGGGCTCATGGATCGCGCCCTACGATCCGCTGGCCAGCAATGTGGGGCCATCGCTGCAAGCGCCGAGCATCAAGCATTGGTTTGGCACGGATGCCTTGGGGCGTGACATTCTCTCTCGCGTGATCGTGGCCACGCGTATTGATTTCATCATTGCGCTGTCTGCCGTGTTCTCCTCTTTTCTCATTGGTGGCTTGCTCGGTGCACTCGCCGGCTACTACGGCGGTTGGCTTGATCGCATCATCATGCGCGCCTGCGATATGGTGATGAGCTTTCCGCTGTTCGTCTTGGCGATGGGCATTGTGGCCGCGCTGGGCAACACGGTGTTTAACATCATCTTGGCCACGGCCGTGGTGAATCTGCCGTTTTACATTCGCGTGGCGCGCACCGAGGTGAATGTGCGGCGCGAGGCGGGCTTTGTGGAAGCGGCGCGTTTGGCGGGCAATGGCGATGCGCGGATTTTGCTGCTGCATCTGATTCCGAATGCACTGCCGCCGATGATGGTGCAGGTCTCGCTCAATATGGGCTGGGCAATTTTGAATGCTGCGGGCCTGAGCTTCATTGGCCTAGGCGTGAGCCCACCCGCAGCGGAGTGGGGCATCATGGTGGCCGAGGGAGCAACCTACATCATCTCCGGTGAATGGTGGGTGGCGTTGTTTCCGGGCATGGTGTTGATGCTGGCGGTGTTTACTTTCAATTTGCTGGGTGATGGTTTGCGGGATTTGATTGACCCAAGGAAACGGACATGAACGCGGTGACCCACCCCCGAAACGCCTTCGGCGTCTCCCCCTTAAGGGGGCGCCAGCAGCAGCCCGGCAAAGCCGGCTCTGCGCTGGCACTTGGAAGAGGGGGCAAGGCATGAGTCATTTGCTGGAGGTGTGTGGGCTCTCACTGCAATTTCGCACACGCGGCGGTACGGTGCAGGCGCTCGATGATGTGTCGCTTTCTGTTGCTAAGGGCGAGACGGTCGGCTTGGTGGGCGAATCAGGCTCGGGCAAGAGCGTGCTGTCTCACGCTGTGCTCGGTTTGTCAGATGCAGCGGCAAGGATTACGCAAGGCAGTGCGCAGTTTGATGGCCTCAACTTACTCGCCGCCAAAGAAGACGATCTGGCCGCGATTCGTGGCCGGGAAGTGTCGATGATTTTTCAAAATCCGAAGGTGGCGCTTAATCCGATTCGCAAGATTGGTCATCAGCTCGAAGATGTGCTCGCACGCCATACCACCACGCTGCGCACCGATCTTAAAGCCCGAGCTATTGCCTGCCTAGAAGACATGCGCATTCCCGATCCTTCGCGGCGCTATCACGCCTATCCATTCGAGCTCTCTGGCGGTCTGTGTCAGCGCGTGATGATTGCTTTGGCGCTGGCTTGCAATCCCAAGCTTTTGATCGCCGACGAGCCCACCACGGGATTGGACGTGACGACGCAAGCGGCCATCATGTCGCTTATCAAAGCCAAGACGCGCGAGCGCGGCATGGCCATGCTGCTGATCACCCATGATCTGGGCTTGGCGCGCGAGCAGTGTGATCGCATTGTGGTGATGCATGCGGGGCATATTGTGGAATCCGCGCCTACCGAAGTGCTGTTTTGCAAGCCGCGCCATCCTTACACTCAGCAACTCATTGGCGCAACGCCTGTGGGCAGAGCGAGCTTGAAAGAACTGAGCGCAATTCCCGGTAGCTTGCCGGATTTGCGCCGCAGTGATTTGCCAGCTTGCCGCTTTTCAGAGCGCTGCGCACACAAGAGTAGCGCTTGCGATGCGCCCTTGCCCACGGCCACCGACGGCAATCACATTGTGCGTTGCCATCATGCGCTTTCAATGCCTAGCGAGGTGACTGCATGAGCGCCGCATTGCTAGAGGTGATGGATCTCGTCAAGCATTTCCCGGTGAAAACACCGCAGGGCAAAGGCATGCTGCATGCGGTTGATGGCGTGAGCTTTCGCATGGAAGCGGGCGAGACGGTGGGCTTGGTGGGCGAATCGGGTTGCGGCAAGTCCACCCTCGTGCGCCTGCTCACGCGCACGCTGGGCATCACAGATGGGCAGATTCGCTTTCTGGGCACAGACCTTGGGTTGATCGACCCGATGCTTATGCCCGCTCACAAAACGCGGCGTGATGTGCAAATGGTGTTTCAAGACGCGCATGACAGTTTGAACCCGCGCTATTCGGCGTTTGACACCTTGGCCGAGCCGCTACGCTTGTTGATGGGCATCAAAGACGAAGCAGAGATTCGCCGCAAGGTGGAAGAAATTGCTATGCTCACCGGCCTGCCGCATGAGCTGCTGCCGCGCTTTCCGCATCAGCTCTCAGGTGGGCAAAAGGCGCGCGTGGGCATTGCGCGCGCCGCAGTGCTGCGCCCGCGTCTGCTCGTGCTCGATGAGCCCACCGCTGCACTCGATGTATCGGTGCAGGTGGTGATCTTGCAACTGCTCGCTGATTTGAAGCGCGAGCTGGGCATGAGTTTTTTGTTTGTGTCGCACGATTTGAATGTGGTGCGCCTGCTCTGTGATCGCGTGCTGGTGATGTATCTGGGGCGCATTGTGGAGAGCGGGCCGGCGGCGGAGTTGTTTGCTGCGCCTAAGCACCCGTACACGCAAGCTTTGATTGCATCGATTCCCGGCTCGGGGCGTGATGTGAGCGAGTATCTGCTGCCTGGCGATCCGCAAAGCCCGATCCGTATGATGAGCAAGCAGACTGCAAATGCTCCGAAGGACATCCCGCGCTGTAGTTTTCAAGGCCGTTGCCCGCATGCGAATGAGCGTTGTGCGAGCGAAGCGCCTGTATTGCAAGCGGTGGGCAAAGCGCGTGAAGCGGCCTGTCATCATATGGATCGTTTGAAAGAGTTTTAAGGAGACGGGTATGACCGATGAAGAAGCCTTGAATTACGTCAACACCATGGCCAAGGCCATTGATTTGCCTCTGGATGAGGTTCGCGCCAAAAACGTAGCCATGCATCTGGGGCGCACCTTTGGCATGGTCACCGCTTTGAAGCAGTATCCGCTCGCGCCTGAGCAAGAGTTGGCTGAGATTTTCCGGCCTTCGCCTTTTCCTGTTGTCGCAGGTAAGGAGGGCGCATGAGCATGACGGCTTTGCAGCGCGTTGAGCAGGCGATTGCGCGCATCACCGCCACCGATAAACAGGTGAACGCTTTCACGGCGCACACCTTTGATCGCGCTCGCAGCGAAGCGCAAGCAGTAGATACCCGCCGCGCCAAGGGCGAAAGCCTCGGGCCGCTGGCTGGTGTGCCATATGCGGTGAAAAATCTGTTCGATATCCAAGGCTTGCCCACGCTGGCAGGCTCCAAGATCAACCGTGAGCATGCCCCTGCTGCGCAAGATGCCGTGCTCGTGCAGCGCCTGCAAGCTGCGGGCGCGATTCTGGTCGGCGCGCTCAATATGGATGAATATGCCTACGGTTTCACCACAGAAAATACGCATTACGGCCCGGCGCATAACCCGCACGATCTCACGCGCATCTCGGGTGGCTCGTCGGGCGGCTCGGGTGCGGCGGTGGCAGCAGGCCAAGTGCCGCTCACGCTCGGGTCAGACACCAATGGCTCGATCCGCGTGCCCGCATCGCTGTGCGGGGTGTGGGGGCTCAAGCCCACCTTTGGCCGGCTCTCGCGGCGCGGCACCTATCCCTTTGTTCACAGCATTGATCACCTGGGGCCGATGGCCGATAGCGTGGAGCTGTTGGCTGCTGCGTATGACGCGATGCAAGGCGCTGATCCGCTTGATCCCGGCTGCCATGCTTTGGCCGTGCAGCCGAGTTTGCCCACGCTGGGCTCGGGCACGCAAGGCTTGCGCATCGGCCAGCTTGGGGGCTATTTTCATGACATGGCCAGTGATGAAGCCCGCAGCGTGGCCGCGCTGGCTGCTGAAACGCTGCAAGCGACGAATCGCAGTGTGATCTGGCCAGATGCTGCACTGGGGCGCACTGCGGCTTTTGTGATCACCGCGAGCGAAGGCGGCAGCTTGCATCTTGACGAATTGAAAAAACGCCCCCAAGATTTTGAGCCGCATTCGGTGGATCGTTTCATCGCCGGCGCTTTGCAGCCACTCGATTGGTATCTGCGCGCGCAGCGCTTTCGCCGGATTTATCGGGACAAGATCAATGCGCTCTTTCAAGATTGGGATGTGTTGATCGCACCCGCTACGCCTGTGGCAGCACCGACGATTGGCACGGAATGGATCGAGATTCAAGGCCAAAAGTTGCCCAGCCGCCCCTCGATGGGCTTGCTCACCCAGCCGATCTCCTTTGCGGGCTGCCCGGTGGTGGCCGCGCCGATGTGGCCGCAAGGTGCAAACGGTTTGCCCATTGGCGTGCAGCTGATCGCCGCACCTTGGAACGAACACCTAGCCCTTCGCGCAGCCGCCGCCTTGCAACAAGCGGGCATCGCACATCTCAAAGAAAGCAAACTCTGATGGACATCAATCACCCTGAAACTCTGGCGGAAGTGAGCGCCGCATTTGCGCGCTACGAAAAGGCGCTCGTCGCGAACGATGTGGCCGTGCTCGATGAGTTGTTTTGGAACAGCCCGCACACGCTGCGCTACGGCGTAGGCGAGAATCTTTACGGCTTCGCTGCAATTCAAGCCTTCCGCGCAGGCCGCCCGGCGCAAGGGCTGGCGCGTGATGTGCTGCGCACCGTGATCACCACCTACGGGCGTGATTACGCCACAGCCAATATCGAATTTCAGCGCGTCGGTGGTAACAAACCTGGGCGGCAGAGCCAAACCTGGGTGCGTATGCCTGATGGCTGGCGTGTGGTGGCGGCGCATGTGAGTTTGCTAGCGGGATAATCGAGGCATGCCACTGTCTCGCCGCACCTTGACCGAATCCCCCGCCACGCGCGCACCTTCGCGGGCGGATGAGGTGTATGCCCAAGTCAAGCGAGATATTGCGCAGTTCAAGCTGATTCCCGGGGATCGCTTCACGGAGAACGAGTTATGCGAGCGGCTTGATGTGTCGCGCACACCCGTGCGTCAAGCCTTGATTCGTTTGCAGCAAGAGGGCTTGGTGGAGGTGCTGTTTCGCAGCGGCTGGCGCGTGTTGCCGTTTGATTTCGATCAGTTTGAGCAGCTCTACGATCTGCGCATGATTTTGGAGACGACGGCGGTGCAGCGGCTGTGCGCACGAGATGATGAGCTGCCTTCCCAAGAGTTACAAGCGCTTGCAGCGATCTGGCTTGTGCCTACTGCGCAGCGCAGCAGCGATGGCACGCAAGTGGCACGCTGGGATGAGCAGTTTCACAGCACCCTCGTGGCGGCTTGCGGCAATGCCGAGATGAGCCGCGTACACAGTGACGTGACCGAGCGCATCCGCATCATTCGCCAGCTTGATTTCACGCAAGCCCTGCGCATTGATGCCACCTACGAAGAGCATGGAAAAATCCTCAAAGCGATTCGAGCCAAGCGCGCTGATCAGGCGGTGATGCTGCTCAAAGCGCATATCCAATCGAGCCAAACCGAGGTGCGCAAGATCACGCTGCATCAGGTGTTTATGGCGCGCTCGAAGTAAGCTAACCAAGAAGCTTCTGCAAATCCTGCAAGGTATTGGCCTCATGCAGCGGTTTGTCAAATCGGATGCGTAGCATGCGAGGGAAGCGCACGGCGATGCCGCTTTTGTGGCGCGGGGAGCGGTTGATGCCTTCAAAGCCAAGCTCGAAAACGACGCTGGGCTTGACGCTGCGCACGGGGCCGAACTTTTCCAGCGTGGTTTTGCGGATGATGGCATCGATTTGTTTGAATTCTTCGTCGGTGAGGCCTGAGTAAGCTTTGGCAAACGTCACGAGTTGCAAGGCTTCGGGTTGCGCCGGTAGGCGCTTCTCAACCGCGTCTATCACGGCTTGCGCTTCTTGCTCATCGCGCGGCGGGCGATTCCACACCGCAAAGGTGTAATCGGTATAAACGCTGGCTCGCCTGCCGTGGCCGGCTTGGGCGTAGATCAGCACGCAATCGACCGTGAGCGGATCAATCTTCCATTTCCACCAAAGCCCATCGGCCTTGGTGCGGCCTTGGCCATAAGCCGCATCTTTCTTCTTCAGCATCAAGCCTTCTACGCCACGCTCGCGGGATTGGCTGCGTTGCTCTTTGAGTTGCTGCCAATCATCTGCTTGCACGATGGGGGAGAGCAACCAGCCTTGTTTGTTTGCGAGCAAGGCTTCAAGTTGACTACGGCGCAGATGCTGAGCTTGCGCGCGAATGTCTTGGCTTTGTGTTTCGAGAAAGTCATAGGCCATGAAGCTCACAGGCGCGTCTTGGAGCACTTTTTTGCTCAGCGTTTTTCGACCGATGCGCTGCTGGAGAAAGTTAAAGGGCTGCGGCGCGCCGTCTTTCACCACGAGGATTTCGCCATCAAGCACCGTGCCATCGGGCAGATGCACGGCGAGGGATTCGATCTCAGGAAAGCGCCCGTTCATCAGCTCTTCACCACGAGACCACACATGCACTTGCCCACCACGCTTGACGATCTGCGCCCGAATGCCGTCGTATTTCCACTCGGCTTGCCAATCGCTCACTGCGCCCAACTCTGCCAATAAAGTGCTTGCATCCAGCGCCGCAGCAGGAGGCAGGCCATGCGCCAAGAAGAACGGATAAGGTTGCCCAGAATCTGAGCGATTTTGCTCATTGCCCGGCATATTCATTGCGCAGAGCGCTATGAATTTAAGAGTAAGCGCCTCGCCGCTTACAGCCTTGCCTTCGGTGTAGCCCATCAGCCTTTGCGCCATGATCTTGGCATCGATCTGAGCATGCGCAGCCAGTGCGCGCGTGACGAGCAGCTTACTCACGCCCACGCGAAAGCCGCCGCCAATCAGCTTGATCAGCAGAATGCGTGAGAGTGCGTCCATCTCGCCCCACCAAGCTTTGATCTGCTCGCCTTGCGCGTGTTCATCCAGCGCTTTCAAAGCTTGCAAGCGAGCCACCCACTCGCCCAAGCCGGTGTCATCTTGAGTGTGCGCCTTGCTCGGCACTGAACACGGAACAATGTGCGCAATCGTCTCCGCCAAATCGCCCACGGCCTGATAGCTTTCTTCAAACAACCATTCCGGCACACCCGCAGCCTCTTGCGCCCAGAGCTTGAGCAGCGATGTTTTCACCACTTGCCGAGGCTTGCCGCCGGCCAAGAAATACAGCGCCCAAGCCGCGTCTTGCGGATGCTTTTGAGCAACATCATCGAAGTAACTTTGCAGCGCGGCGAGCTTGTCATTCGTCGCCGTGGTGGAGTCGAGCTGCGTGTAAAGTTCCGCAAATCGCCTCACGATTTGTTCGCTTTCAATCGCTTCACGTTTTGCTCTCTACTATCAAATCAGTAGCACCCTGCGCAGATTCCGTGCGTGCGAGCTCCTGTTTTTCCTCTAAATTCTCATCTCCATACTCGGTTTGGAAGCTCCCCGCTTGCAAACCCTGCTCCTGCAAATAGCGCACCATGACTGGCACGCTACCATGCGTCACGATCACTCTGCTAGCCTGCGTCGCTGCAATCGCGCTGTGCAAGCCCGGCCAATCAGCGTGATCTGATAGCACAAAGCCGCGGTCATAGCCGCCTCTGCGCCGCGCGCCGCGCAGCAGCATCCAGCCGCTGGCAAAGGCATCGGAGTAGGGTTCGAAGCGTTTGATCCAAGGCGTTCCTGTGGCGCTAGGCGGGCAGAGCACGAGGCAGGTTTTGAAATCCGCTGCATCTTTGACTTCGCTCACCGTGCGCGTCTCTGGCAGCGCTACGCCTGCTTCGCGGTAAGCGCGATTGAGTGGCTCCACTGCGGCATGCGTGATGATCGCGCCGATGCTGGGATCGATGCCACTCAAGATGCGCTGCGCTTTGCCAAAGCTGTAGCAGCAGAGCACGCTGGCCTTGCCTGCCGCCGCATTGGCTGCCCACCAAGCATTGATCTGGGCAAACACTTCTTTGTCATCCTGCCAGCGGTAAATCGGCAGGCCAAAGGTGCTCTCGGTAATAAACGTATCGCAGCGCACCGGCTCAAACGGCTCGCAAGTGGCATCAGGCGCGACCTTGTAATCGCCGCTGGCTACCCACACTTGCCCGCCATATTCAAGCCGCACTTGCGATGAGCCGAGCACATGCCCGGCAGGATGCAGTGAGATGCGCACGCCGTTGTGGATCACGGGCTCGCCATATTCCAAGGGCTGCAGATTGATCGCCCCCAGCCGCGAGCGCATCACGCCTTGCGCTTTGGTGTGAGCCAAGTAATGCCCATGCCCCGTGCGCGCGTGATCCGCATGGGCATGGGTGATCACGGCGCGATCCACAGGCCGCCACGGATCGATATAGAAATCCCCCGCTGGGCAATACAGGCCCTCATGTCTTTGTACGATGAGATCGCCAGCAGACATCAATAGCGCCGCCCAGTGACAGAGAGCGCCAAGCGCATCAAGCCAAAAGCCACACGATCAAGCAGGCGCTGATGCCAGGGCCGGCTGGCCATTTCTTGCGCGCTGAGTTGGTTACCATCTTGCAGCATTCCCGCGATCAAGCGTTCGCGCAAATCCCGCGCAAATGCACCATCGAGCACCACGATATTGGCCTCACGCGCCAGCAGCAAGCTCAAGGGATCAAGATTGGATGAGCCGACCGTGGCCCAGGCCTTCGCACTGTAAGCATCAATCACCGCCACTTTCGCATGCAAAAAGCTGCTTTCATACTCGTAGATTTCAATGCCCGCCGCCAATAGCGTGTTGTAGACAGGGCGCGCCGCGTGATACTGCATGAAATACTCATAGCGCCCCTGCAGCAAGAGTTTGATCTTCACGCCGCGCTTGGCTGCTTTGAGCAAGGCTTGGCGCAGCTTTCTCCCTGGTAAAAAGTAAGCATTGGCGATAACGATATCTTGCTGCGCCTCACTGATGGCTTTGAGGTAGGCGCGCTCAATGCGCTTGCGGTAGCGCAGGTTATCGCGCAGCAGCAAGGCTGCTCTTGCCAAATGTCCGCTTGGCGCTTCAGTGGCCGCCTGCACGGGCTTGCTGCCGATCACAAAGCGCGAAGGCAGCTCACGCGACTTCACCCATGTGCTGGCTGCTGCCTGCAGCCTGCGTTGGCGCAATTGCTTGTAAGCGGTTTGCCGAAGCCAGAGGCTGCTTGTCGCATCATGGATGTCATCCACCAGTGCGCCCTGCACGCGCACTGAAAAATCAAAGCGGGGTTTCGTGAGCGTGCCGTGGTTGGGATCATGAAAATCATCCAACACATTGATGCCGCCACAAAAGCCGACGGCCTGCGCCGTGCCGCCATCCATCACGCAAAGCTTGCGGTGCAGCCGCCGCCAGCGGCTGGGCAGCAAAAGCCCC